>CAMDVZ010000020.1 GCA_945878895.1 Caenispirillum bisanense
CCGGGTCTGGAACACCTGCGACGAGATCCTCGACGCCTGTCAAAGCGCCTGGCGCTTCCTCGTCGACGATCCAGCCCGGATCCGCTCCATCGGCACCAGGAAATGGGCGTGTGTCACTCGATAAGTCGGCTGGTATCAGCCCCGCGCAGAACGCCCGATCGCCCGTCGCGGTCAGGATCACGCAACGCACCTCGCGGTCGTTGCCCGCCTTCAACAACGCCGCCGTCAACGCCTCCAGCATCGGCCGCGAGATCGTGTTCATCCGCGCAGGCGCGTTCAACGCGATGGTCGCGACGGCGTCCTCGACGGCGTAGAGAATCTCGGCGTCGGCGGTCTGCGTGGTGGCGTCGGGCATTTCTGTCTCCTGGATGGCGCCAAGCCTATTGTCGTCGGCGCGTCCGCGACGTTCAATGGCGGTCCGTTCCCCGCTCCAGACCGTTCCGGAAAGCGACATGACCAACCGTTTCATCGATCTCTACAGCGATACCAAAACGAAGCCGACGCCAGGCATGCGCAAGGCGATGGCGGAAGCCGAGGTCGGCGACGAACAGAAGTTCGAGGATCCCACCGTCAACCGCCTGCGCGAGCGGGTTTGCGCGCTGCTGGGCAAGGAGGACGCGGTCTTCCTGCCCTCGGGAACGATGTGCAACCAGATCGCCATCCGCGTCCATTGCCGGCCGGGCGAGGAGATCATCTGCGACCGCACCGCCCACATCATCACGTCGGAAGGCGGTGGCCCCGGCGCCAATGCCGGCGTCATGTTCCATCCGCTCGATGGTCCCAACGGCATTTTCAGCGCCGAAATGGCCAACGCCGCCGTGAAGGATCCCAACAACCGCTATTCGCCGCGCACCCGCCTGATCGAGATCGAGCAGACCTCCAACCGCGGCGGCGGTTCGCTGTGGCCGGTCGAGACCATCCGCGAGGTCGCCGCCGTCGCACGTACCCACGGGCTCAAGCTGCACATGGACGGCGCGCGTCTGCCCAACGCCTGCGCCGCGTCCGGCGTGAGAGCGGCCGACTACGCCGCGCCCTGCGACACGCTGTGGATTGACTTCACCAAGGGCCTCGGCGCGCCGGTTGGTGCCATTCTCGCAGGTCCGAAGGATTTCATCCACGAGGCGTGGCGGGTGAAGCAGCAGCTCGGCGGATCGATGCGCCAGTCCGGAATCATCGCGGCAGCCGGCCTCTACGCCATCGAGCATCACTGGGACCGGCTGGCCGAGGATCACGCCAACGCCCGCCGCCTCGCCGAAGGGCTGGCGGAAATCAAGGGCGTGTCGATTGACCCCGACGCGCTGCCGACCAATCTGGTGTTCTTCGAGATCGACAGGCCGGACTGGACGGCGCCCAGGCTGATGGCGGCGATGAAGGAACAAGGCGTCGGCATCGGCGCCTTCTCGGCGACGACGGTGCGAGTCGTCACCCATCTCGACGTAACCCGCGAGGATATCGACGCCGCCCTGCTCGTCTTCAAACGCGTGCTGGCGGCCTGACGGGAGCAGCGGCATGGCCTACGACGTTCTGCCCGGCCTCGGGCAACCGGTTCGCCGACTGGAGGATCCCCGCTTGCTGACCGGCGGCGGTCGCTTCACCGACGATGTCGCGGCACCGGGCGCGCTGCACGCGGTGTTCGTGCGTTCGCCGCACGCGCACGCGACGCTCTTGCCCGCGGATACGACCGACGCGCGCGCGATGCCCGGTGTCGTCGCCGTCTACACCGCCGTCGACACCGTCGCCGCCGGGCTCGGCCACAATCCCGCGGTGGTGGAGATCAAGGACGCCAGCGGCAGACGCCACATCGAGCCGCCGCGGCTACCGATGGCGCCCGACAAGGTCCGACATGTCGGCGAAGTGGTCGCCATGGTGGTTGCCGACACGCTGGAGCGGGCGAAAGACGCCGCCGAACTGGTGGAGATCGGCTACGAGCCGTTGCCCGCCGTCGTGACCGGCGACGATGCTGCCGCTTCGGGCGCGCCGCGTGTGCACGCCGCGGCGCCCGGCAACGTGCTGTGCGACTGGGAGCGCGGCGACCGCGCCGCCGTCGATGCCGCCTTCGCGCGTGCCGCCCACGTCTCGCGCGTGCGCTTCCGCTCGCCGCGCATTCTCGCCAGCTACCTCGAAACCCGCTCGGCGCTGGCGACCTGGGATGCCGCGAAGGACCAGGTCACGCTGACCACGCCCTCGCAGGGCGTCCATGTGCTGCAACGCCTGCTGTGCGACAACATCCTCCACGTCCCGCGCGAGCGCCTGCGCGTGGTCACCCACGATGTCGGCGGCGGCTTCGGGCCCCGCCTGCCGCCTTACGCCGAGCAGTCGCTGGTGGTGTGGGCCGCGCTGACCTTGAAGCGCGCGGTGCGCTGGAGCCAGGACCGCACCGAGCACCATCTCGCCGACACGCACGCGCGCGACCTGATCGCCGAGGCGTCGCTGGCGCTCGACGCCGACGGACGCTTTCTCGCCATCAAGGTCGATTCCATCGCCAATTTCGGCGCCTTCGTCTCGACGGTGAACCCGACCATTCCCACCGGCGGCATGGCCAAGGTGCTGACCAGCCTCTACGACATCCCCGCCGCGCATATCGCGATGCGCTGCGTCTTCAGCAACACCGCACCGGTCGACGCGTTCCGCGGTGCCGGCAAGCCCGAGACGCTGGTGTTCGTCGAGCATCTGGTCGACAAGGCGGCGCGCGAGACCGGTCGCGATCCGATCGCGTTGCGGCGCCTGAACTTCGTGCGCGCCGATGCGTTTCCCTACCGGACCGCGCTTGGCTATCGCTACGACAGCGGGGACTTCGCGCGTCTGATGGACGAGGCGTTGCGGGTCGGCGACCATTCCGGCTTCGCCACCCGCCGCGCCGCCAGCATCGCGCGAGGCCGTCTGCGCGGCTTCGGCGTCGCGGGCCACCTGCACGGATCCGGCGGCTGGGGCGACGAGACCTCGATCGTGACGGTCGGCGCCGACGGCACGATCGAGGCGCGCACCGGCACCCAGAGCCAGGGCCAGGGTCACGCGACTGTCTACGCGCAGGTGCTGGCGGCATCGCTCGGCGTGCCGGTCGAGCGCATCCGGATAGTCCAGGGCGACAGCGACCGCATCCCGCGCGGCGGCGGCACCGGCGGCTCCTCCTCGATGATCATTTCGGGGACGACGATGAAACGCGCCGCCGACGTGGTGATCGCGGCCGCGAAAGACCGGGCCGCCGACCTGCTGGAAGCGGCGGCGGCCGACCTCGTCTACGACGATGGCGCCTTCACCATCGTCGGCACCGACCGCCGCATCGGCCTGTTCGAGATTGCCGCTCGCGCCGGCGCCATCGAAGGTCGCGCCGATTTCGCCGACACGGTCGAGACGTGGCCCACGGGTGTCGCCACCTGCGAGGTCGAGATCGATCCCGAGACCGGCAGCGTCGCGGTCGCGCGCTTCGACGCCGCCGTCGATGTCGGCACCGTGGTCAATCCGCTGCTGCTGGCGGGCCAGTTGCACGGCGGCTACGCGACGGGGCTCGGCCAGGCCTTGATGGAGAGCGCCGTCTACGATCGCGAGTCGGGCCAGCTGCTCGCCGCCACGCTGATGGACTACGCCCTGCCGCGCGCCGACGACACGCCGCTGTTCGGACATGCGATAGCGTCCACGCCTTCGCCCAACAACGCGCTGGGCATCAAGGGCGTCGGCGAGCTGCCGACCAACGGGGCAGCCGCCGCAATTCTCAACGCCGTCATGGATGCGCTGGCGCCGCTCGGCGTCGTCGATCTCCAGTTGCCGCTGACGCCGCATCGGGTCTGGCAAGCCCTCCAGGCGGCGCGGAGACCGTCATGACCACCCAGCCAGCCGAAAACGACGTCTTCGACGTCATCGTTGTCGGCGCCGGCTCGGCCGGCGCCACGCTGGCCGCGCGTTTGTCCGAAGACGGTGGCCGTCGCGTGCTGCTGCTGGAAGCCGGCCGCGATTTCCGCTCGGCAGAGACGCCGCCCGAGATGGCCAGCATCAATCCGTTGCGCATCATCGTGCCGCCTCATCTGCAAGCGCAGTGGCAGTGGCCCGGTCTGATGGCACGCCGTTCGCCGGTGCAACAGCCCCGCCTCTACTGGCGCGGCCGCGGCATGGGCGGCTCCTCGTCGGTCTACGCCATGATCGCGATCCGGGGCGTCATGCAGGCGTTCGACCACTGGGCGTCGCTCGGATGTACCGGCTGGGCTTCGGCGGACGTGCTGCCGTACTTCCGCAAGCAGGAGAACGACGAGCATTTCAGCGGTGCCCCGTATCACGGCGACAGCGGCCCGTTGCCGGTGTGGCGCGCGCCGCGGTCCGAGTGGGGGCCCGTCGACCGGATCGTCGCGGCAGCAGCACTCGACCTCGGCTATCCGTGGAACGGCGACCTGAACGCGCCCGGCTCGACCGGCGTCGCGCATTACCCGATCACCTGCCGCGACGGACGGCGCGTATCGACCAACGACGCCTATCTCGAACCCGCCCGCGGCCGCAACAACCTGGCGATCGTCGGCGACGCGCTGGTCGACCGCCTGGTGCTCGAGGGCATGCGCGCGACCGGCGTCGAGGTGCTGGCCGGCGGCGAACGGCGCGCTTATTCGGGCCGCGAGATCGTCGTCAGCGCCGGCGCCGTCCTGTCGCCGGCCATCCTCGTGCGATCGGGCATCGGCGACGCCGACACGGTGCGGGGTCTCGGTGTCGCTTCCGTCCATCATTTGCCGGGCGTCGGACGGAATTTCTTCGATCATCCGGTGACGCGCGCCGAGATCCGGCTCAAGCCGTCGGTGCGCCCGCGCGACATCGACATGCGCCACACCAACGTCTGCGTCACCTATAGCTCGGGCCTCGCCGGCGGTGGCTGGAACGACATGATCTTCATGGCGATGAACCATCGCGGTTTCGCGTGCGACCGGCCCGATGGCGCGTTGCCGGGCAGTCTGGTGCTGTCGATCTTCGAGGCGTTCTCGCGCGGCCGGATCGTCTTGCGCTCGGCCGATCCGCGCGTGGTCCCGCTGGTCGAGATCGACATGCTGAGCCACGAGGGCGACCGCATCCGCATGCGCGACGGCGTGCGACGCCAGGCCGCCATCCTGCGCCATGCGGCGGTCGAGGGCGCGGCGGAGTCGATCGCGCTCGGCACGACCCAGACGCCGCTGTCGGAAGTCGACCGCCTCGGCGACGACGATCTCGACGCCCTCTTGCTGGCGGAAGCGAGCGACGCGCAGCATGCCGCCGGCTCCTGCCGCATGGGCGCTGTCGACGATCCCGGCGCCGTGGTCGACACGAACTGCCGGGTGCGCGGACTCGCCGGCCTGAGAGTGGTCGACGCCTCGGTCATGCCGGCCGACTGCCGGGCCAACACGCACCTGACGACCGTGATGATCGCCGAGAGAATCGCCGACTCGATGCGGCGCGAAGGCTGATCTGCGCCGCCCGCGCAGCGGCTGCGCGCGCGACCCGATTGACCGGCCTTGCCCGAGCGTCGAGTCTCCCCGCATCGGTCGCGCGACGGACGACGCGCCCAGCCAGGACGAGGAAACACGATGCCCCCGATCAATCGCCGCAAGGCGCTGCCGCTGCTCGCCGCGGCTGCGACCACTCCGACCATCTTTTCCAGCGTCCGCGCCCAGTCCACCGGACTACCGGAGGGCACGGTCCGCATGCTGCTGGGCTTCCCGGCCGGCGGCGGCACCGACGTGATGGGTCGCATCATCGGCGAGGCGATCCGGCAGCGCACCGGCCGCTCGGTGGTGATCGAGAACAAGGTGGGCGCCAGCGGCACCATCGCCGGCGAAGCACTGAAGAACGCCGCGCCCGACGGGCTGACGATTTCCTATATTCCCAGCGCCACGATCGTGCAGAAATTCACGCTCGCGACGATACCGTTCGATCCGCAGACGGACTTCGTTCCGCTCACGCTCGCGGGCACGGTGCAGACGGCCTACTGCGTATCGCCCACGCTGGGCGTGAACACGCTCGCCGAGTACATCGCGTGGCTGAAGAAGAACCCGACCCGGCACAGCTTCGGCACCACCGCACTCGGCTCCTTCACCCACTTCTTCGGCGTCATGGCCGGGGAAGCGATCGGAACGCCGCTCGAGCCGATCCCCTATCGCGGCGCGGCGCCATTGGTTGCCGACCTGCAGGGCGGACACATCGCGGCCGGCTGCGGCGGCGTCACCGACTTCCTCGAACACCAGCGCGCCGGCAAGCTGAAGATTCTCTTCACGTCGGGCCTGAAGCCCGCCCAGGCGGCACCCGAGCTGCCGACCGCGACCAGCCTCGGCTATCCCAAGCTCAACATCCTCGGCTGGTACGTCTTTTTCGCGCCGGCCAAAACGCCCGCGCCGATCGTCGCGGCGTGGAACCGGGAACTCGTGGCGGTGCTCGAATCGGCCGAGGTGAAGAAGCGCCTGATCGACCTCGGCCTCGACGCCGAGACATCGACGCCCGAGGCGGCCGCGGCCCGCATCGACACCGACCTGAAGCGCTGGAAGGGCATCATCGACGGCATCGGCTACAAGCCACGCAGCTGACGCGCGCGACAGGCGATTTGGTCCACGGATTCGGCTAGGGTCGCGCCAACGAGACGTGGGGCGGCGACGCGATGATGGACGACAAAAGCTTCTGCGGAACGATCGGGACGACGGTCGCGGACTCGAGCCCGGCATGGGATGCTCCGCCGCGACCGCCCAAGGGCGCTCCCAACATCCTCGTGGTGCTGTTCGACGATGTCGGCTTCTCCGACTTCGGCTGCTACGGCTCGTCGATCGCCACGCCGACGATCGACGCGCTGGCGGCGGAGGGGCTGCGCTACACCGGCTTCCACACCACCGCGATGTGCTCGACCACGCGCGCCGCCCTGCTGACCGGGCGCAACCATCACTCGGTCGGGGTCGGGTGCCTCGCGAATTTCGACAGCGGCTATCCCGGCTATCGCGGCAAGATCGCGCGCGAGGCAGGCACGCTCGCCGAGATGCTGCGCGCCCATGGCTATCGCAACTACATGCTCGGCAAATGGCACGTCACGCCGCTGACCGAGAGCGGCGCCACCGGACCATTCGACGGCTGGCCGCTCGGCCGCGGGTTCGATCGCTACTATGGCTTCATGGACGCCGAGACCGACCAGTACGCGCCGGAGCTCGTGCGCGACAACACGCCGGTCGATCCACCGGGCACGCACGCGACCGGCTATCATCTCACGAGCGATCTGATCGACCAGGCGATCCGCTACATTGCCGACCACACCGCCGACGCGCCGCAAACGCCTTGGCTGACCTGGGTGGCGCTGGGCGCATGCCACGCGCCGCACCAGGCGCCGGGCGAGCTGATCGCGAAGTACGACGAGCTGTTCGCGCACGGCTGGGACGAGGAACGCGACCGCAGGATCGGAAAGCAGAAGGCCACCGGCATCGTGCCGCCCGACACGCTCCTGCCGCCGCGCAACGATCACGTCCAGGCCTGGAGCGAACATGGCGAGGACGAGCGGCGCCTCTTCACCCGCCTGCAGGCGGCGTACGCCGCCATGCTCGAACACGCCGACCAGCATATCGGCCGGCTGGTTTCCTTTCTCGACACCGCGGGGATTCGCGACGACACGCTGATTCTCGTGCTGTCGGACAACGGGGCCAGCCAGGAAGGCGGTCCCCGCGGCTTCGTGAACGCCATGGGCCCGTTCAATTTCAAGCCCGAGTCGATGGAAGAGAAGATCCGTCGCATCGACGACATCGGCGGTCCCGACACGCACTCCAACTTCCCGTGGGGCTGGGCGACCGTCTCCAACACGCCGCTGCGGCGCTACAAGCAGAACACGCATGGCGGTGGAATCCGCGATCCGCTGGTGGTGTCGTGGCGCAACGGGCTCGCCGCGCGCGGCGAGTTGCGACACCAGTTCTGCCACGCCAGCGACCTGACGCCGACGTTGCTCGACATTCTCGGTGTCGAAGCGCCATCCACCATCAACGGCGTGGCGCAGATGCCGATCGGCGGATGCAGTTTCGCGGCGAGCCTGAAGAATTCCGCGGCGCCGCCACGTGCGAAGCCGCAATATTTCGAGATGTTCGGCCATCGTGGCCTGTGGCACCAGGGCTGGAAGGCCGTGGCCTGGCATCCACCGGGGTCGGACTTCGCCAAGGACAAATGGGAGCTGTTCCATCTCGATCGGGATTTTTCCGAGATGAACGATCTGGCGGCAAAAGAGCCGGAGAAGCTGACACAGCTGATCGATCTCTGGTGGACCGAGGCGCGCGCCAACAAGGTGCTGCCGCTCGACGACCGCTTCGCGCAGCGCTTCGCCGAAAACGCCACGCGCTTCCACGGGGCGCGCAAGCGCTTCGTGTTCCATCGCGGCGTCGGCCACGTTCCCACCGACGTGGCGCCCGACGTGCGCAGCCGCGACTACACGATGGAAGCCGATGTCCGGATCGACGTGGACGGCGCGCGGGGCGTGCTGATCGCGCACGGCGACGCGACATCGGGCTATAGCCTCTACGTCAAGGACGGCCGCCTGGTGCACGACGTGAACATCGGTGGCCTGCACCAGATCGTCGTGTCGGATCGCCCCGTTCCGACCGGCAACCACGCGCTCGGCGTCCGCGTGCGCCGGAGCAAAGGCGTCGGCACCTACACCTTGCTGATCGACGGCAAGCCGGCGGGTTCGGTGGATTGCGCGTTCGGCTTCACCAATTTCATCTCGTGGTCCGGCCTCGATATCGGGCGCGACCGTAGCAGCCCGGTGTCGCACTACGAGGCGCCATTCGCGTTCACCGGATTGCTGCGCAAGGTCACCGTGACGATGGACGACCAGGCGCGGCTCGACGGCGACGGCATCGGCCACGCCGAGATGGCACGGCAATGAGCACGGCGACGACGCCCGCCGGCATCGACAGCCCCTACGCGGTACGCCTCGCCGTCGTCTCGATGATCTGCGTGGCGGCCGGCGGTGGCTCGGTCTATCTGCCGATCGTCGCCATGTCCCAGATGGCCGGGGATTTCGGCGGCCAGCGCCAGGTGCCCTCGCTCGCCTACATGCTGGGCTATTTCGGCATGGGTGGCGGCGGTATCGTCATGGGCTGGCTGGCCGATCGGATGGGGCCGCGCATTCCGCTGTTCGCAGGCGCGATCTGCATCCTGCTCGGTTCATGGCTCGCCAGCTCCGGCTCGCAGCTCGCGCTGTTCCTCGGCTACGGCGTCATGATGGGCTTCCTCGGCAACGCTGCCACTTTCACGCCGCTGCTGACCAACGTCCAGGGCTGGGTCGACAAGCGCCGCGGCACGATCGTCGCCATCGTCTCGGTCGGCCCTGCGGTCGGCGGCTTCCTGTGGCCGCAGATCTACCGCGCCCTGCTGCCCGACCTCGGCTGGCAACGCACGCTCCAGGTCTACGGCATCGTGTCGGCGGTGCTGGTCGCCGGCACCGCGCTCTACGTGCGCCGTCCGCCACGGCTGCCAGGCGCTGCCGGAGAACGCCCCGCCGAAACCATCGACACGCTGCCGGTCGCCTCGCGCGCGCTGATGGCGTTACTCGCTTCGGCGGCCTTCTTCTGCTGCCTGGCGATGGCGATGCCGTTCGCCCACATGGTCGCCTTCTGCGGCGATCTCGGCTTCCCCGCCGCGCGCGGATCGGAGGCGGTGTCGCTGATCCTGCTGTCGGCCATCGCCAGCACCTTCGCCATGGGCAAGCTCTCCGACCGCATCGGACCGCTGCGCGTCAGCATCCTGTGCTCGGCGATCCAGTTCGTGGCGCTGGCGGGTTTCCTCGTCGTGGGCTCGATCGGCGGCGTCTACCTCCTCGCGTTGCTGCACGGCATCCCCTTCATCGCCATCGTCCAGGGCTACGCGCTCAATCTGCGCAACCTCTACGGGCCGGGCATCGGCGCCTGGCGGCTGGGTCTGGTGATGGTGTTCGCGATGGCCGGCATGGCGGTGGGCGGATGGATCGGCGGCGTGATCTACGACGCCACGCTCTCCTACAAGATGGCGTTCCAGCTGGCGCTGGCCGCCAATCTGCTGAATCTGGGCTTGCTGGCGGCGCTATACATGGCGCAACGCCGAGGGCCGGCGCTGGCCTAAACCAGATACGGCAGGCAGCCGGTTGCCCGCAGCACCGGCTCGATCCGGTCGCGCGCCGGCAACGGCAACGCCGCGTACTTCTTGCGCAGCGCGTCGTAGCACTTGGCCTGGTAGCGAAACGGCCCTTGACTATACCGCCGGCCGAGAATCTCCAGCGAGAACGTCTCCTTGCCTTCCTGCAAGGCTCGCGCGTTGGCCGCGAGGAACGGCAGATAGGTATCGCCGCAATGGCGCAGCAACGCGACAAGGGTCTCCGGCAGCGGTGCCGCCGGGTCCATCCACTCGCCATCGACACCCGATGCATCGTCGAGCCGCAGCAGCCAACAGAACACGTCCGGCGCCCGCTCCCGCATCTCGGTCATCGGCGTCGGATCGGCGGCGAGGATCTGCAGCTGGCCGTAGAACCCGAAGTCGGCCAGCGACGGACGCGACCCGAACAGGAACGGAACCTGCCTGACATGGCGATCCAGCGTGTCCAGCACGAACCGGTAGCTGTCCTCGATGACCGGCCGGTTCTCCTCGGTGCAACCGACCAGCGCCATGCGGCCGACCTGGCGGTCGTTGAAAAATTTCATCGCCTCGCCACGCGCCGGCTCCTTCATGACCGGGTCGCGCGAGCTGATGATCCAGACCTGCGCGAAGGCACGGTCGGCGGCGTAATACCAACGATAGTGGAACATCATCTTGGTGAGCCACTCGTCGCCGAAATCCTCCAGCAGGTCGCTCAGAAAGGCGAGCCACGGATCCTCGGGAATCACCGACCGTTCCCCCGGATGCTCGCGCTCCAGCGCCCAGGCGAGCGGCGTCGAATCGTTCATCACGCGGCCGTCGGGAAACGCCAGAACCGGAATCACGGGCGGCAGCCCCGCCGCGACGGCCACGTCGCGCGGCGAGCCGGTCTGCTTCCACACGAACGGAATGCGCCGGTAGCGCATCAACGCGCGCATCTTGATCGAGTACGGCGACGGATTGAAGCCGTGGAGAACGTAGGGATTGGTCATGGTCGTCCGGTCCGTGAGTCAGGTTGCGGCAGGTCGCGTCCTACAATCCGAGCATCGCCTTCGCGAGGATGTTGCGCTGCACCTCGCTCGACCCGGCGTAAATCGTGGCGGCGCGATTGTTCAGATAGAGCGGCATGGCGGTGATCGCGTGGTCGGGCGTCACGGTCGGCTCGTTGTGCCCGACCTCCCGCGCGGTCGGCTCGAACGGCACGCCGTAGTGGGCCAGCGCGTCGATGCCCATCAGGTCGATCGACTGCACGATCTCGGAGCCCCGGATTTTCATCGCCGAGGAGATCGCGCCGGGGTTCTTGCCTTGGCTGAGATCCGACAGCACCTGCAGCTCGATCATCTCGAGCGCCTTGATCGATATCTCGGCCTCGGCGAGCCGCTCGGTGAAGCCGGGGTCCTCGATCAGCCTGCCGCCGCCGTCGGCGGCCTCCTCGCGCGCGATCCGGCGGACGTCGTCGAGACGGGCGTAGAGGTTGGGCGTGTAGGCGTCGCCGCCGCGCTCGTACTCCAGCAGATGCTTGGCGACCGTCCAACCGGCGTTCTCGGGGCCGATGCGGTTGGCCTTGGGCACCCGCACGTCGTCGAAGAACACCTGGTTGACCTCGTGGTCGCCCGCTAGCGTCAGGATCGGTTTCACCGTCAGGCCGGGCGTGTTCATGTCGTCGATCAGCACGAAGGTGATGCCGTCCTGCTGCTTGCCCTCGCTGGAGGTGCGCACCAGGCAGAACATGTGGTTCGCGTTGTGGGCGAACGTGGTCCAGATCTTGGTGCCGTTTATCACGTAGTCGTCGCCGTCGGAATCGGCGCGCGTCCTGAGCGAGGCGAGGTCGGAGCCCGAGCCTGGTTCGGAATAGCCCTGGCAAAACACGATGTCGCCCGCGACGATGCCCGGCAGGTACTTCGCCTTCTGCTCGGGCGTGCCGAACTTCATGACCACGGGTCCAACCATGCGGACGCTCATGTTGAAGACGCGCGGCGCGTCGGCGATCGTGCTTTCGCGGGCGAAAATGTAGCGCTGCGTGGCGCTCCAGCCGGTCCCGCCATGTTCCTTCGGCCAGGTCGTCGCCGACCAGCCGCGTCCGGCGAGGATCTTGTTCCAGCGTGTCGAGGCCGCGAAGTCCGCGAACACGCCGCCGGTCTTGCGGCCGGCCTCGCGCAGGTCGGGCGTGAGATTGTCCTTCAGGAAGGTCCGGACCTCGTCCTGGAACGCCAGGTCGTCCGCGCTCAACGCCAGATCCATCGTCGTCTCCATCGATACCCGTGTTGCCGTCAGGATAGTGACGGGTCGCCACTCCTGTCGAGATCGATGGTTTCGCCGCGCGGGTCGGCGCGCTACGGTTCGCCCCTATCGACCCGACGGAGGCAAGCCATGCGGCGCGCGACCGGACCGTGGACAAGGCTGTTGACGGCGATGGCCTTTCTTTTCGCCGTGCTCGGCACGGCCGACGCCCAGACCCGCGATCGCGACGGGCGCGAGATCGATCTGGCGCTCGTGCTTGCCATCGACATCTCCGGCAGCGTCGATGTCGAGGAGGGCAAGATGCAGCGCGAGGGCTACGTCCTGGCCCTGCGCGATCCCGCCATCGTCCGCGCGATCCTCGGTGGCCAGCACGGCCGCATCGCCGTCGCCTATTTCGAATGGGCCGATTCGTTCCGCCAGCGCCAGGTGATGGACTGGACGCTGCTCGACAGCGAGGCCGCGATCAGGGCGTTCGCCGACCAGCTCGCCGCCATGCCGATCGGGCGGGCGATGCGCACGTCGATCGCCGGCGCGATGCGCTTCGCCGTGCCGCTGTTCGACAAGATGCCGTGGGCGGCCGACCGGCTGGTACTCGATATATCGGGCGACGGCCCCAACAACGACGGCGGCCTGATCACCGAGGCGCGCGACGCGCTTCTGGCAAAGCGGATCACCATCAATGGCCTGCCGATCATGAACGATCGGCCCAACACCAGTGGCTTCCCGAACGATCCCGACCTCGACCGTTACTACGAGGGCTGCGTGATCGGCGGCGCGCGCTCCTTCTACATCGTCGCGCACGGTTTCGAGCAGTTCCAGGAGGCGATCCGCAAGAAACTCTTGCAGGAGATCGCGGACTTCGCTCCCGAGCCGCGCGCCGGTCGCCAGTTCGCGCAAACCGGCGACCACGCCATGGGCGTGCGCGACCCGCATGGGCCTGGCCCCGGCGGCCATCGCCGCTACGATCTCGGCTGCGACATCGGCGAGAAGCGCAGCCGCGAATTCTGGCAACGGCGGTCGTTCCAGTAGGACGCGTCAGTCCACGACCGGCCGCTCCCGATTCACCCAGATCGGCGAGCGCGGCAAGTCGATGAACGTCTTCTCGTCGGCGAGCAGTATCTTGCCGGCGGCCCGCGCGGCAGGCTCGCGCATCGAGCGCTCGTACGCCGCTTCGTCGGCCCACCACAACTCGGCGATTCCGTCGAACGGTTCCGGCGCCTGTCGGGACGCGCGCAGGCCGCTATCGAACGGCGTCTCGACGGCGTGGCTCTGGACGTAGCGGTTGATTCCCAATGCCGCGGCGTGGCTACGCACCAGCGGTCCGTGGCTATTGAACCAGTAGTCCTGGAACCGCGCGCGCGTGAGATGCGGCAGGCGGTGCAGGCAGAAGGTGAGCTTGATCGACATGGTGACCTCCGGTCCCGACGCTACTCCGGGATCGCGGGCTTCGACAGCCTTGCCGCGCCCGGCCCTGGCTGCTTGAAGAGTGCCGATGACCTCCCTGCCCATCGACGACGTGCTGCCGGCACTCGAAGACGCTTTGCACGCGGGTCCGAACGCCGTGCTGCTGGCGCCGCCGGGCGCGGGCAAGACAACGCGCGTGCCGCTGGCGTTGCTCGACGCGCCGTGGCTGGCGGGCCGCAAGATCGTGATGCAGGAGCCGCGCCGGATCGCCGCCCGCGCCGCCGCCCGGCGGATGGCATCGACGCTCTGCGAGGAGGTCGGTGAAACGGTCGGCTACCGCGTGCGGCTCGACAGCAGGGTCGGCCCGCGGACGCGCATCGAGGTCGTCACCGACGGAATCTTCCTGCGCCGGCTCCAAGCCGATCCGGGGCTGGAGGATATCGGTTGCGTCATCTTCGACGAGTTGCACGAACGTGGCCTCGAGACCGACCTGTCGCTGGCGCTGGTGCGGGAGTCGCAGCTGGCGTTGCGCGAGGACCTCAGGGTGATCGCCATGTCGGCGACGCTCGATGGCGGCGAGGTGGCGCGGTTGCTGGGCGACGCGCCGGTGATCGAGAGTCTGGGTCGCATGTTTCCCGTCGAAACGCGTTATCTTGACCGCGACGTCGAGGGCCGCGTGGAGGATGCCGTGGCGCTCGCCGTGCGCCGCGCCCTCGGCGAGGAGTCCGGCAGCACGCTGGTGTTCCTGCCCGGGGTCGGCGAGATACGCCGCGTCGAGGAACGCCTGCGTGGCGCCCTGCCGGACGATGTCGACCTCGTGCCGCTGTTTGGCGACCTGTCGCCGGCCGAGCAGGACCGCGCCATCCGTCCCTCGCCGCCCGGACGGCGCAAGATCGTGCTGGCGACCGCCATCGCCGAAACCAGCCTGACCATCAACGGGGTTCGCGTCGTGATCGACGCCGGCTGGATGCGGGTGCCGCGCTTTTCGCCGCGCACCGGCATGGAGCGGCTGGAGACGGTTCGGGTGACCCAGTCCTCGGCCGACCAGCGGCGCGGTCGCGCCGGCCGTCTCGAACCAGGCGTCTGTTACCGGCTGTGGAGCGAGGCGACCCAGCGCGGCTTGCGTCCGCATGGCACGCCGGAAATCCTCGAAGCCGATCTGGCACCGCTCGCGCTGGAGCTGGCGGCATGGGGCGCGCGCGACGCGACGGCCTTGCCGTGGTTGACGCCGCCGCCGGTGGCCGCACTGGCGCAGGCCAGGGCACTGCTGGTCGATCTCAACGCGCTCGCTACAGACGGCGCGATCACTGCCGATGGCCGCGCGATGAACCGGCTGGGCGTGCATCCCCGCCTGGCGCACATGCTGTTGCGAGGCCGCGACGAAGGGCATGGCCCGCTCGCCTGCGCGCTGGCGGGGTTGATCGGCGAGCGCGATCCGCTGCGCTTTCCGCCCGGCCAGCGCGATCCCGACCTGCGTCATCGGCTCGATCTGCTGCGCGGCGAGGACAGGCCGACGCGCGGCGCCAGCGTCGATGGCGGCGCAATGGCCGCGATCCGCCAGTCCGCGCGCGAACTGCGCCGGCGTCTCGGCGTGCGCGACGAACCGCTCGACACGCGCGCGGCGGGCCGGCTGGTGGCGATGGCGTATCCCGATCGCGTCGGCAAGCGAAGGCCGAACGCGGCCGGTCGCTATGCGCTCTCCGGCGGTCGCGGCGCCGCCTTGCCCGAGGGCGATCCGCTGGGCGGCGAGGAGTGGCTGGCGGTCGCCGATCTCGATGGCGGCCAGCAGGACGGACGTGTGTTTCTGGCCGCGCCGCTGGCCCTGGCCGACATCGAGGACCTGTTCGCCCGCGGCATCGACGAGGACGACGTGTTGCGGTGGGACGTCCGCGAGCAGGCGGTCCAGGCCCGACGGCAACGGCGCTTCGGCGCGCTGTTGCTCGACGACCGGCCCTTGCCGACGCCCGATCCCGAGGCGATGCGAGCGGCCATGCTCGAGGGCGTGCGCGCGATGGGGCTGGATTGCCTGCCGTGGACGGACGGATTGCGGGTCTGGCGCCAGCGTCTGGCATGCCTGCGCGCGCATCTCGGCGAGGACTGGCCCGATGCATCCGACGCGGCGCTGTCGGCGACTCTGGGCGACTGGCTGGGGCCATGGCTGGACGGCGTGTCGCGCCGGGCCCACCTCGCGCGGATCGACCTGAACGCGGCGCTGAGCGGCCTGCTCGACTGGCCCGCGCGCCAGAAGCTCGACCAGTTGGCACCGACTCACGTCGACGTGCCCAGCGGCTCGCGCGTGGCGATCGACTACGCCAATCCTTCCGAACCGGTGCTGGCGGTGCGCTTGCAAGAGATGTTTGGCCTCGCCGACACGCCGCGGATCTGCGGCGGCCGGGTGCCGCTGTTGATCCACCTGCTGTCGCCGGCGCGCCGGCCGGTGCAGGTGACGCGCGACCTCGCCGGCTTCTGGCGTGGCTCCTACCGCGAGGTGAAGGCGGAACTCAAGGGCCGCTATCCCAGGCACTACTGGCCCGACGATCCGTTGCAGGCCGAACCGACGGCGCGGGCGAAACCACGCGGAACCTGAAATGGAAATCCCGGCGCCGCTGCTCGCGACGCCGGGATTGCGTTGTGTCGCGCGGTCTACTTCTTGACCAGCGGGCAGTCGCCCTTGTCCATCGGGCGGAAGGCCTGGTCACCGGGAATGGTGGCGATCAGCTTGTAGTAGTCGTAGGGCCCCTTGGACTCCGAGGGCTTCTTGACCTCGAACAGATACATGTCGTGCACCTTGCGGCCATCGGCGCGGATCACGGCCTTGCCGAAGATCGGCTCGTCGGCCGGCGTCGACTTCAGATGCGCCATGATCTTGTCGGCGTCGTCGGTGCCGATCGTCTTGACGGCCTCCAGATAGCGCTTGGCGGCGGTGTAGAAACCGGCCTGGATGCTGGTCGGCATCTTGCCCTTCATGCGCGCGGCGAACCGCTTGGCGAACTCGCGGCTGGCGTCGTTGCGGTCCCAGTAGAACGCTTCCGTCAGCTGCAGGCCCTGGGTCATTTCGAGGCCAAGACTGTGGATGTCGGTGATGAAGACCAGCAAGCCGGCCAACTTCTGGCCGCCCTTGAGAATGCCGAACTCGGCCGCCTGCTTGATGGAGTTGATCGTGTCGCCGCCGGCGTTGGCCAGCCCGATGATCTGGGCCTTCGAGGCCTGGGCCTGGAGCATGAAGGACGAGAAGTCCGAGGTGTTGAGCGGATGGCGCACGCCACCCAGCACCTTGCCGCCGTTGGCCGTCACGACCGCCGACACGTCGCGCTCCAGCGCGTGGCCGAAGGCATAGTCGGCGGTCAGGAAGAACCAGTCCTTGCCGCCGGCCTTCACGACGGCGGAACCCGTGCCGTTGGCGAGGGCGATGGTGTCGTAGACCCAGTGGATCGTGTAGGCGTTGCACAGCCGCCCGGTGATGTCCGACGATGCCGGGTCCGGCGCGAAGAACACTTTCTTCTTGTCGCCGGCCACCCGCGAGGTGGCGATCGAGGACGAGGAGGCCGCGGCGCCGAAGATGGCATCGACGCCTTCGGTGTCGTACCAGCGACCCGCGATGGTGGCTGCCACGTCGGCCTTGTTCTGCACGTCGGCCTGCACGATCTCGATCTTCTTGCCGGCCACCGTGCCGGCGAAATCCTCGATCGCCATCTGCACCGCGGCGACCGCGCCGGGGCCGTTGATGTCGGCATAGAGGCTCGACATGTCGGTCAACACGCCGAGCTTGACCGTGTCGCCGCTGATCTGGGCGACGGCCGGCTGGATCGCCAGCGCCCCCAGCAGGGCGCCCGCCACGATGGATTTCCGCATACCTGTTTCCTCCCTCGCCGGTCCCGTTCGCGGGTGCCGATCGTTTCACTGGCGGGAGCCTATGTCAGGTCCGCCGGTACTGCCAATGGCGAAGTCGCGCGGCCTGCTTTGTCCGGACTCCCCTCCCCCCACCGGTGCCGTCGCCCGGACAAGCCCGGTTCGGGCCGGACAACGGCGCTTTCCGCCGGACAACGCAATTTTCTTCCGGACGGGCCGGTGGTTTCGGCCGGACGCCGGCTGGCCATGGCCGGACGCCGGCCGGATCGCAAGCCGGAACCCGCATGTGCGATGACCCCATGCCTGCTTTCCCGATGTTTGCTTTTAGAGGAAAAATCGATGAAGACTCAAATTTGACCCGCCTGTTGTCCTTATCTATCTTGACTTTTAAATTTTTAATTAATATAATATCCGTTAATCGTCACGTCAACCCTTCTCCAGTCACGGAGATCCGACATGCTTTCCGTCTCGTCCCGATACGCCAGCCACCACGTCCATTGCCGACCGGCCAGTAGCGGACTCCCGATCGCCCCGGCGTCTGACCAACGCCGCCATGCGACTACGCCGGGAGGACGGCCATGACCACGATCCGGTTCCTCCTCACTCTGCTCGGCGCCCTGTGCGCGACGAGCCCCGCGATGGCCCAGCCATACCCATCGAAGCCGATGCGGCTGGTGGTCGGCTACTCGCCCGGCGGCGGCAACGACCTCATCGCGCGCATCGTGGCAGCCAGGCTCCAGGAGCGCCTCGGACAACCCGTCTTCGTCGACAACAAGCCCGGCGCGCAATCTATCGTGGCGGCCGAGCTGGTGGCGCGCGCCGCGCCCGATGGCTACACGCTGCTGGTGGCGCCGAGCGGGCCGATGACCATCAACCCGGCCGTCTATTCGAAGCTGAGCTACGCCCCCGACCGCGACTTCGCGCCGGTTTCGCTGCTGGCGGAGTTCCCGCTGCTGCTGGCGGTCGGCGGCGAGCAGCCCGTCAAAACCGTCGCCGAACTGGTCGCCCATGGCCGCGCCCATCCCGGCCTCGCCAACTTCGCGTCGAGCGCCACGCCCTTCCACCTCGCCGCCGAACTGTTCAACCAGCGCACCGGCTCGGCCTTCCAGCACATTCCCTATCGCGGCAGCGGCGACGCCGTACAAGCGGTCGCGGCCGGCACCGTGCTGATGACGCTCTCGGACTCCGGGCCGATGGCCGGCCTGATCAAGTCAGGCCGACTGCGGGCACTGGCGCAGACCACCGCCAAACGCCATGCCGCCTTCCCCGACGTGCCGACCATGGCGGAAGCCGGCATCGCGGACATGGAAATATCGTTGTGGACCGGCATCGTCGCGCCCGCGGGCACCCCGGCCGATATCGTGGCGCTGCTCAACGCGGCCATCGTGGCCACGCTCGCCCTGCCCGACGTGCGCGCAAGGCTCGCCGACATCGCCGTCGATCCACGTTCGACCACGCCCGACGACTACCGCCAGCTGATCGCCCGCGACGCCGCGCGCTGGAAGGCGGTGGCGAGCGCGGCGAAGATCAGGCTGGATTGACGAGCGTTGTCCGTCGGCCAGCGCGGTACTCGGCGCTTGCCAATCGCGGACACCGGTCAAACTATCGCGGGCGATGACGCCGCCAACCGACCACCGGCGGCCCGACCTTCGCCCGGAGCATGACCATGAAGGCGCACTTCACGCAAATGGCGGCCTACAACCGCTGGGCCAATGCCCGGCTGTACGCCGCGGCGCTGGCACTGCCCGATGCCGACTATCGCCGCGACGCCGGTGTGTTCTTCGGGAGCCTGCACGGCACGCTCAACCATCTGCTGGTGACCGATCGCGGCTGGCTCAATCGCCTCGCCGGATTGCCCGAGCATGCGCACAAATTGAACGCGATCCTCCACGACGACCGTCGGGAACTGGCGCGCGCGCGGGCGGCCGAGGACGAGCGGTTCGTCGCCTGCGTCGCCGCGCTCGACGAGGCCGCGCTCGCCGGGTCGCTCCGGTACGCCAACTCGACGGGCCAGATATTCGAGCAGAAGCGCGCGGACATCCTGGCCCATCTCTGCAACCACCAGGCCCACCACCGCGGCCAGGCGCATGCGGCACTCTCTATCTGCACCGGCCGGGAACCGCCTTCGCTCGACCTGCTCGCCATGCAGCGCGGCGGCGAGGCGCCCGACCTGCGGAGGCTCGCCACCACTCCCGGCGGGATCCGCTGACGCTCCGCCGGCCGGCCTTCTTCGCGCCTCCATTCGCCTTGCCAGGAACTGCCCCATGACCAGCAACGAAAACAGCCAGTCCGCCGCCTACTGGTTCCTCGAAGGCCTCAACGAGATCGGCTTCGAGTATCTGTTCTGCAATTTCGGCACCGACCACGCGCCCCTGATCGAGGCGATGGCCGCGTTCCGGCGCGATCGCCGCAAGCTGCCCACGACCATCCTCTGCCCGCACGAGAACACCGCCATGCACATGGCGGCCGGTTATGCCCTCGCGACGGGTCGCGGTCAGGGCGTGATGGTGCATGTCGATGCCGGCACCGCCAACGCCGCGATGGCGATGCACAATCTCTGCCGCGCGCGCATCCCCGTCCTGCTGATGGCGGGCCGCGCGCCCTACACCACGCGCGGCGAGCTGCGCGGCACCCGCGACACCTTCGTGCATTTCGTGCAGGAGCCGTTCGACCAGGCCGGCATCGTGCGGCCCTACGTGAAATGGGAATACAATCTGCCATCGGGGGTGATCGCCAAGGAGGCGTTGCGACGCGCCCATACCGTGATGCAGAGCGATCCCAAGGGGCCGGTCTACATGACGTTTCCGCGCGAGACGTTGACCGAGATGTTTTCCGAGGACCGCATCGCCGCCTATCCCGAGGAGCGCTTCGGCCCGGTCGCGGCGCGTGGTGTCGACGCCGAGGCCATCGACGCCATCGTCGACAAATTGCTGGTCGCCGAACGGCCGTTGCTGATCACCGCCTATGCCGGCCGCAACCTCGCCACCGTCGCGCTGCTCGACGAGCTGGCGTGGTTCGCCGGCATCCGCGTGGTCGAGTTCAATCCACTGCACGTCAACCTGCCCCACGACTCGCCCTGCCATGGCGGATTCATGCCCGGCAAGGCGCTGATGGAGGCCGATGTCGGCCTGCTGGTCGATGTCGACGTGCCGTGGATCCCCAGCGACATGCCCGACAACCCGTCGACCTGGTGGGCGCATGTCGACATCGACGCGGAGAAGCGCGCGTTTCCGATCTGGAACTTTCCCGCCAATCTGCGTCTCCCCGGCGACAGCCATCGGGTTCTCGCCGACGTGCTGGCAGCGCTGAGGGCGCGCGCCGACAGGGCCTTCGAGAAGAGAGCGTCCGCGCGCGTCGCGGCGATGGAAGTCGAGCGACTGGCGCGCTGCCAGCAGGCCGCGACTCTCGCCGCCAATCCCGGCAAGCCGGGCGAGATCGGTCCGCATTTCCTGTGTGCCGCGCTGGCGAAAGCGCTGAAGCCCGAGGACATCGTGATCAACGAGGCGATCCGCAACGGGCCGGTCGTGTTGCAGCAGATGCCGCGCACCCTGGCGGGCACGCTGGTGGGGCTGCTGGGCGGCGGCCTCGGCTTCTCCGGCGGCATGGCGCTTGGTCTCAAGCTCGCGATGCCCGGCCGCACGATCGTGCAGATCGTCGGCGACGGCACGTTCTACTTCTCCAACCCGCAATCCACGCTCGCGGTATCGCGCCACTACGACCTGCCGGTCTTCACGGTGGTGCTCGACAACAGCGGCTGGTCGGCGGTCAAGGAAGCCACGCGCAAGGTCTACCCCGACGGCGTCGCTCAGGCCCGCGACGAGTTCGGCGCCACGCTTGCCCCCGACATGGATTTCGCGAAAGTCGCGGAGGCAGCCGGCGCCTATGGCGAGCGCATCGCCGATCCGGCCGACGTCGAGCCCGCTATCGGCCGCTGCCTCGCAGCGCTTGCCGAAGGCCGCTCGGCGCTGCTGCACGCGAAAGTGACGAAGCTGTAGGGCAACGCACGATGCGGCGCCGGGGCGAGGCGTTTGCGCACGTATCGCATTGGTATCGAGAACTGCCCGAATACCGATGGGCGCTTCGTGTCGAGGCCGAACGGCACCTGCGGAAACCTGCAAAAACCGGCAAATCTTCCGCGGAAGCGTGCGAATCGCCGCCGAAATTGACCGCGCAAGCATGTCGAAAGCTGGTTTTGCACGGACTCCACGCGAAAATCCGACTCGTTTGGCGCGAATTCCGAGGCGATTCGGGCATCCCGACGACATTCGCGACGAAAAAATCGTTCCGTACGATGTCGCGTGACGCCGACCGCGCAGCTACGCCGCCCCCGCCAGCAACTCCAGCGTCTCGGTCACGTCTGTGGGATCGGCCACGCCCGTGCCGGCGATCAAGCCGCCGCGGCCCCGCGAGCGATCCAATCGATTCGACAACTATTCCGGAAGGTTGTTCGTCAGGGTCGAGATAGAAAGCGTTCGAGTCCATCCCAGTCTGTCTTGAGAATCGGGATGCCGCGCGGATCGATCAGACCAACTTCCTCCAGCGTCCATTGCATGCGGCCATAATTGCAGGGCGCACAGGTTATCAGGACGTTTTCGACCGAGTTGTCGCCGCCTCGACTGTGCGGAAGCGCGTGGTCGAACTGAAGCCACATGCACTGAAACGCGGCGTGCTGCGTCGGATTGGTATGTCCCCAGTATGCCGCATCGGGGTAGCGTCGCGAAAACGCGACCCTGATTTCTTTTCGAATGACCGGAATGCCGCAAAATGCGCAGCGGTGACCAAACCGGTCGATCAACTTGGCTTTCTCCGCGGCAGTCGGCATTCTTTGAGGGATGCGGTTCTCCCTCGGAAGATTCGGCGGAGCGTCAACGACTACTCTAAACCGGTTCAAAGAATGCTGATCCGGGTACGCCTTGGAACTCCCCCAAAGGGATTCCGTCCATGCGCGAACGGCCGGCATGTCTGCCGCCCGGATGAGCGCCTCGGCTTCCGCCCGATCGCCCGCAAGATGAGCATCCGTGGCCCGGTCGAGAAGTTCCGCCGCGAGGAATATCTCGCTGATCGGCGCTCTCATGCAGCGCCTGGGCGCGAAAAAATCGACATCGGCATCCATATCGACATCCAACAGGTTCGAGCCCAAAAAACCTACGTTACAGCCCCCGCCAGCAACTCCAGCGTCTCGATCACGCCGGTTGGATCGGCCACGCCCTTGCCGGCGATGTCGAAGGCGCAGCCGTGGGCGACGCTGGCGAACAGGACGGGGACGCCGATGGTGAGCGCGGAGGCACGCAGCGGCGAGATCAGTTTGATCGGGATGTGGCCCTGGTCGTGGAACATGGCGACATAGACGTCGTGCTTGCGTTGACCCAGCAGCAGGTCGCCGCCGACCGGACCCTCGATGCGGATGCCTTCTTCGCGCAGGCGCGCGACGGCGGGTTTGGTGATCCGTTCGTCGTCGTCGCCGAACAGGCTATCCTCGCCCGCGTGCGGGTTGATGCCGAACACGCCGACGCTCGGATTGGCGACGCCCAGCCGCTTCAAGGTCGCGACCGAGGCGCGGGCCGCCGCCATCACGAGATCGGGCCTCAGGCGGCCGAGCGCTTGCGCCACCGACTCGTGCAAGGTCGCGTGCGCGATGTGCAGGCCCTTGGCGGTCAGCATCATGAAGGAGCGGTCGCGCGGCGTGCCGGTGAGGTCCGCGATCAGGCCGGGATAGCCACTGAAGGCGATGCCGGCGCGGTTGACCGCCGTCTCCGAATGCGGGCAACC
>CAMDVZ010000021.1 GCA_945878895.1 Caenispirillum bisanense
GATAGCTGGTCTCGCGGTCCGTCGGGCGGAAGTTGCTCATCGCGGGGCGCTCCTTCGCAAAGCCGTCCCACGATTCTATACGGACGCGATTCCCGTGGGAATCCCCGACCATCCCCCACGATGCTTTAAGTCCGACAGGCTGCTAGCGGCGGGTAAGCTTGGCGATCTCGCGCTCGACCAGCCGTTCCACCATCGGCGGAAGATTCTGGTCCATCCAGTCCTTGAGCATCGGGCGCAGCATGTCGCCGACCATGTCCTCGATTGTGCGGCCAGTTGGCACCATCGGCCCCGGATTGGCGGCGGCCGTCAACGGCGGCGCCGCCGCGTCCTCGACGGCCCGCGTCAGACGATCGAATGCGGACGCCACCTTGGCGGCGGGCGCGGGCATAGACGGCGGAACGTAGGTCGGGCCGGATTGGGTCATGGGCGCCACGGGCGTTGAAGGTGATGGGGGTGATGGCGTTGGTGCCACGGCGACGACCGCAGGCGGTGGTGGCGCCGCGAACACCGGTGCCGGCGGCGGTGCCGCGGGCATGAACGACGGAGTCGGACGAGGCGCGAAGATCGGCTGGGGTGCGTCGCCGGGGTCGAGCGCGGCGACCCGCGGCGGCGACAGCGGCGGCACGGCCGTGATCACCGTCGAAATCGCCGCTTCGTCGGCGGCCCGCTGCGATCGCGTGTCCGGCGCGGCGGGACGCGACGCGGTCTGAATGGTCCGCGGATCGGCGGCGGGTCGCGGCGCGGCGCGGCGCGCGCCGGCGGTTCCTCGATCAGCTCCGTCAGGAGAAGCACGTCGTCGCCGGCATCGAACGGGCGCGCTGCCGGCGCCGGCCTCGGCATCGATGGCGGTCTGCCCGGCCCCGGAGCATTGCCCGCCCGAGCTTCGTCGTCGGAGATGATCTTGCGGATCGACGCAAGGATGTCGTCCATCGACGGGTCGTTCTGTGGTTTGGCTTCGCTCATCGTGATCCCCGTCGCGTTGCCGCCGATCGTGTTCGCGCCGGTCGGGTCGCTGCGTTGGTCAAGGTCAGTCTCCCAGCCCGATCCAAGCGCCTCTGACGTTCTTGTAGTTGCGATCGTGGTCGAAGAACTCGACCGGAAGAACCAGCACACGCGCCGTCAGTTGTCCGGTTTCCGACAACAGCGAGTAGTGCCCGACCGTCACGTCGCGCTTGGCCGACGTCAGCTGGACCTGAGCGTTGAGCAGTTCCTGCTCGGCGTTCAGCACGTCGAGCGTGGTGCGCGATCCGACCTGGGCTTCCTGCCGGACGCCTTCCAGCGCGATCTGGGCGGCGGCGATCTGCGCGCTGAAGGCCGCCACGCGCGCCCGCGCCGCCTCGTAGGTCCGGAACGCCCTCACAGCGGCCTCGGCCGATTGGCGCCGGGCGCCGTCGAGTTCGGCCAGACGTTGCCCGACGATCTGTTTGGCCTGGCGCACGCGGCTGTGCTCGGCGCCGTTCTGGAAGATCGGCACCGACAACTGGGCCTGGATGGCGGACGAATAGAGCGAATCGCCGGCGATGTTGGAATCGAAGTTGCGCTGGAAAGTGCCAACCAGGTTGAGGGTCGGCAACAATTCGCCCAGCGCGCTGTCGACGGCGAATTCCGAACTCTTGACGCGATGCCACGCGGTGATCGCACGCGGCGCTTTTTCCTGGGCCGCGGCGATGGCCTCGTCTTCCGTGCCCAACGCCTTGCCCATCAGCGGCGGCTCGGCGAGCGTTCCCGCGTTTTGCCCGATCACGCGCATGTAGGCCGCCCGCGAGTTGGCGGCGGCGGCCTCGGCGGCGATCAGATCCGATTTCGACTGTTGCAACCGGGATTCGGCTTGAGCGACGTCTGTGCGGGTCAATTCACCGACCCTGAAGCGCGCCTGCGTCGCCACCAGCTGCTGCTCGAGCACGTTCACGTTGTTGCGCCGCAGCAGGACGGTCGCCTGATCGCGCACGAGGTCGCTGTAGACCGTCACCGCGGCCAGCAGCACGATCTGCTCGCGATCGAGCAGGACCGCGCGCTCGGCCTGCACGTCCGCTTCGGCCGTTCGCCTGGCCGCCACGGTCCGTCCACCCCGAAACAACGGCTGGGTGATCTGCAGCTGGTAGGTCCGCGGGTTGAGATCCTGATCGCCGATCGTCCGCGTCGTGCTGGTGGTCTGGCTGGCGCCGTAGTTGACCACCGCGCGGACTTGGGGACGCCAGTTCGCGACCGCCTGCGACACCGTCTCGTCGACCGACCGGAGACGGGCGCGCTGCGCCATCAGGTCGGGGTTGGAATTATACGTGCTGACGAGGGCGTCGCGCATCGACTGCGCCGCGGCGGGCATGCCCCACGGCGTCGCCAGCGCCACCACCAGCACCGCCTGTCCAATGACGCCCCGAAAGACGCTACGCGTAAGCATCAATAGGTCCTCATGTCGGGATCCACGTCCTTGGCCCAGGCGTCGATGCCGCCGGTCAGGTTATGTACCCGCTCGACGCCCCGGGCATGCAACCACATGGCCGCGCGCCGGCTACGAACGCCGTGATGACATACTATCACTAGTGGCTTGCCCGGCGGTAGTGCCATATATTCATCGGGCAGGCTTCCGAGTGGCATGAGGACGCTGCCGGGAATGCGACACAGCTCCACTTCCCATGGTTCCCGCACGTCGACGAGCACCGGCGCGTCCGGCTCCGAAAGCCAACCCTTCAGCTGCGTCGCCGCCACTTCGGGAATGCCGCTCATGGTCGGCCGAGCCAAGCGCCCAAGATACACCCGCCTCTAGAAAACGAAGCCTGCAGCCACCGCAAACCCCGGCAACTCGGGCGTCCCGGCATCGAACAACACCCGGCTCGAATAGATCCCGCCGGACATCCGGCCGATGACTGCTTGCCCCGTCACGCCGGGGCGGCCGCCGCCCAGAACCGCCACCAGTCGTCCGTCCTCGGTCATGGTCTCGGTTATCGACCGCGGCAGGGTCGAAACGGCCCCGTCGATCACCACCAGCGACCACGCACCCTTGCCGCCCTGGCCACCGGCCAGCGGCCCCTCGACGATCGCCGCGTTGACCATGCCGAGCGCTTCCAGATTGGTCCGGGCCTGCTCGGCCAGACGTCGATCGCTTTCCAGCCCGACGACGACGGCGACCACGTGCGACAGGATCGCGGTCGAAAACCCCGTTCCGGCGCCGATCACCAGCACGCGATCGGTTTCCAGCGGACGTGCCGCCTGGAGCAGCCGCCCCAGCACCATCGGTTCCATCAGATACCGTCCGTCGCCGAGTGGAACGGCTTCGTCCGAATAGGCCATCGCCCGGCGGTCCGCCGGCACGAAGCGCTCGCGTGGCACCCGCTCGAGGGCATCCAGCACGGCCGGATGAAGGACCTGGTTGGGCCGCAGCTGCCCATCGATCATGTTGCGGCGGGCAAGAACGAAATCCATCGACATCTCGGCGACTCGGGAACACTGCGAGGAGGCCGGTTATAGACACCGCCCTCCGGCCCGGCAACCGGCGCCATCCCCTCTCCCGGAACGGCGCCGCGGGCCGGCTAGACGACAGGGCTCATGCCGCCATCGACGTTGGTCGCGGTACCGTTGATGTACGAACCGGCGTCCGACGCGAGGAAGCAGGCGATGTTGGCGAACTCCTGGGCGGTCCCGAGACGTCCCATCGGCAACTTCCGCTCCTTGGCGAATTCCTCGAGGAAGGTCTCGTAGGTCCGGTTGCCGCCCTGGGCCTTGAAGCGACGCTGCCACTGGTCGCTTTCGATCAGCCCAACCAGCAGGCCGTTGACCAGCACGTTGTGCGGCGCGCACTCGCCTGCCAGCACCTTGGTGAGCGCCATGCCGGCAGCGCGACTGACGCTGGTCGGGGCGGAGTTCGGGCCGGCCGCCTTGGCGTAGGTGTTCAACACGTTGATGATGCGGCCCCAGCGGCGCTGCTTCATGCCCGGCAGCACCAGCCGGGTCAGGCGGATCGCCGAGAACAGCTTCAGTTCGAGGTCGAACGACCATTCCTCGTCGGTGATGCTCTCGAAGGACTTGGCGGCCGAGGCGCCGGCGTTGTTCACCAGGATGTCGACCGGGCCGAGGTCGCGCAGGATGGCGGCGTGCGTCTTCTCGATATCGGCCTGTTTCGACACGTCGCAGCTATAGGCCTCGGCCGTGCCGCCGGCCGCGATGATCGCGGCCTTGGCTTCGGCGAGCGGCTCGGGTCGACGAGCCAGCAGAGCCACCTTCGCGCCCGACTTCGCGAAAGTCTCCGCCATCGCCCGGCCCAGACCCATGCTGCCACCGGTGATCGCCGCGACGCGGCCGTCCATCCGACATTCCATCGAAACTTCCTCCCTGATCTTCGCCCCATGGCGACCGTTCGCGACCAATGTAGTGGCGGGCGACCCAATGGTCACGCGCCACCGCGCCGCGAGGCACCCGCGGCGCTGCGGAAGGCACCGTAACGCCATTGCCGACGCGACCGCGCCGCGTCGCGGCAACGCGTGCCGTCGTGCGAAAGAAAACCGGAATAGACCCGCGCGCCGGCGCCCGCGTCCGGTGCCGGCGCTTGAGCGCCAGGCGGGTTGGACATAGCGTTCGCCGAACCACACGCGGAGAACGGACAGATGCACGATATCGCTTTCGGCTTCCAGGCGGCCACCGCCAGCGACGTCCACAAGCCCGATCAGGTGCTGTATCGGGAAATGATGGACGATTGCGGGCTCTGCCACCGGCTGGGTTACGACGCCGCCTGGCTGCTCGAGCATCATTTCGGCGATTATTATCCGACGCCCTCGCCGCTGCTGTTCATGGCCCACATCGCCGCGGCCTTCCCCGATCTGTCGCTCGGCACCTCGGTGCTGGTGCTGCCGTGGTACCACCCCGTCCGGCTGGCCGAGGAAATCGCCATGCTGAACAGCCTGACGCGCGGGACGCTTCATCTCGGCATCGGACGCGGCACCGCGAAATCGGAGTACGACGCCTACAACGTCGACATGAACGAGGCGCGCGCCCGGTTCGCCGAATGCTACCGGATCGTCGAGAAGGGGCTGGCCGGCGGGCCGTTCACGCACGAGGGCCAGTTCTGGAAGATCGCGCGGCCGATCCGCCTGCGGCCCGAGCCGGTCGGCAAGCCCGTCAATTTCTACGGCGCGATCGGCAGCGCGGCGAGCGCGGAGGTCATGGGCGAGCTCGGCGTGCCGCCGATCTGCCTGTCGACCTTCCCGGATCATCTGCTGACGAAAATTCTCGAACGCTGGGCGGCGAAGGCCGGTGCCAACGCCAACGGCGCCATACTGCCGATCTCGGTCAAGCTGTTCATCGCCGACACCGACGAAGAGGCGCAGGCGCTGGGTCGCAAATACTATCCGCCCTACTTCGCCCTGCAAGCCGACCACTACGACGTCGACGTCAACCCGTGGACGGAGATTCCCGAGTACCACGAATTCAGCCGAATGTTCGCCAACCTGCGCAAGATGACGAACCCGGACGCGCTCGGTCCCTTCATGGCATCCAATCTGGTCGGCAGCCCCGCCACTATCCGCAAGCGGATCGACGCGCTGGCGGCGCTGGGCTTCAACTATTTCATGGTGTCGTCGGCGACGCCGGGCACGCCCGTCGAACTGCGGCAGAAAATGATGACCCGGTTCGCCCGGGAAATCTGCCCGCAATACTCGCCCTCGATGCGCCGCAAGCAGGCCGCCTGATCCCTACTGCGGCTCGATGCCGGCCATCCTGATGAAACGCGCCTGCTTCTCGCGCGTTTCGCGGACGTAGTCGGCCGCGGCCTTCAGATCGCGTCGCGTCGGCGGAAAACCGAACTCCTCCAGGCGCGGCGCGATGGCGGCTGAGAAGCTCGCCTCGTTGATCACGTCGTTGAGCTTCTGCGCGATGTCGAGCGGCGTCGCGGCCGGCACCGACATGCCGAGAAAGCCCGACATGTCGAAGCCGGGATAGAACTCCGCCACGGCGGGGACGTCGGGATGGCGGTTCCAGCGTTCGGGTTTGGTGATCGCGAGCGGACGCATCTTGCCCGACTTGACGTGCGCGTGGCTGGCGGTGGTGTCGATGAACATCGTCTGCACGACGTCGGCGAAGAAATCCTGGATGGCATTGCCGATCTGGCGATAGGGAACCGCGACCATTTTTACGTCGGCCATCCGGTTGAGCAGTTCGCCGGGAATCTGCGAGGAGGTGTTGAAATGGGCGAAATTCACCTTGCCCGGATTGGCCTTCAGATGGGCGACAAACTCGGGAAACGTCTTGTAGGGCGCCTCCGGCCGCACGACCAGAAACACGCCGCCGGAGCCGAACACGCCGACCACCGTGAAGTCCTTCTCGGGATCGTAGGGCAGCGACTTGTAGAGGCTGGGGTTGGTGCAGTGGGTCGATACCGTCGAGAGGTGTAGCGTGTAGCCGTCAGGGGCAGCGTTCTTGACGATCTCGGAACCCACGATGCCGTTGGCGCCGGCCTTGTTGTCGATGATCACCGACTGCCCGAACTTGTCCTCGATGTACTTGCCATACAGGCGCGCGGTGATATCGCCCGAGCCGCCCGGCGCGAAGGGCACCACGATCCGGATCGGCTTGGACGGCCAGGCCTGCGCCAGAGCCGGCGCCGCCAGCGTCGCGGCGAGGCCGCCCGTCATTCCCAACATCCGCCTGCGACGCATGACATCCTCCTTGCCGGCAACCGGCGTCATTGTCGGGAACGGCCGCGTTCCGTTCAAGTCCATCGACTGCACGCCTGCGTCGCGGCAACGAAAAAGGGCGCCGGGATTGCCCCGACGCCCTTCTGTGTTCAGCGGATCGCGCGTGTCTCAGCGCAGGCCGGCGTTGAACTTGTCGAGCGCCGCCTGGCCGGGACAGAGATCGGCCTCCACCAGGGCATTGAGCGGCGTGTCGACGGTGTTGAGGTTCTCGTGCAGATCCTTGGGCAGCGGGTCGAGATAGAGCAGCCCGGTGATGACCTCGCCAGCCGCCTCGGCCTTCTGGATCTGGTTCAGCGCCGTGACCTTGTCGCAGGGGTCGTAGGCGTCGTTCAGCTTGCGCAGCCGCAGGGTCGAGCCGTCGTGCTGCTGGACTTCCTGGAGCGTGCCGGCGGCGTAGTCGGTGGTGATCTCGGTCCGGCTCTCGATGAAGTCGATGAAGTTCACCGCGTCGTTGTGCTCGCGCACGTAGTCGTAGCTCTTGGTCGAGCCGGCGTGGTTGTTGAACGCCACGCAGGGGCTGACGACGTCGATGAAGGCGGCACCCTTGTGCTGCACGGCGGCCTTGATCAGCGGCACCAGCTGGCGCTTGTCGCCCGAGAAGCTGCGGCCAACGAAGGTCGCGCCCATCAGGATCGCCATCGACACCAGATCGATCGAGGAGTCGCTGTTGGGCAGGCCCTTCTTGCTGACCGACCCCTTGTCGGCGGTGGCGGAGAACTGCCCCTTGGTCAGGCCGTACACGCCGTTGTTCATGACGATGTAGACCATGTTCAGGCCACGCCGCATGACATGCGCGAACTGACCCAGGCCGATCGAGGCGGAGTCGCCGTCGCCCGACACGCCCATGTAGATCAAGTCGCGGTTGGCGAGGTTGGCGCCGGTCATCACCGAGGGCATGCGGCCATGCACGGTGTTGAAGCCGTGGCTGGCGCCGAGGAAGTAGGTCGGCGCCTTCGAGGAGCAACCGATGCCCGACAGCTTGGCGACCTGATGCGGCAGGATGTCGAGCTCGTAGCAGGCCTGGATGATGGCGGCGCTGATCGAGTCGTGGCCGCAGCCGGCGCACAGCGTCGAGACCGCGCCCTCGTAGTCGCGGCGCGTGAAGCCGGCGGCGTTCTTCAGCAGGCCGGGATGGTGCAGCTTGGGCTTGGAAATATAGGTCATGGTCGGGTCTCCCGGAGGCTGCGTGTCTACTCGGCGGCCATGCGGCGCGGCGGCGACAGGTGGCCTTCGATGGCCTGGGCGATGAAACGCGCGGTGATCGGCGTGCCGTCGTAGTGCGGTACGGACCGGACCCTGGTCGGATCGGCGTCGAGTTCGTTGATCAGCAGCGAGCGCAGCTGGCCGTCGCGGTTCTGCTCGACGACGAAAACCGTGTCGTGCGACTTCACGAAATCGACGACTTCGGCGCCGAACGGATAGGCCCGCACGCGCAGCGCGTCGATCATGATGCCGGCCTGGTCGAAACCGTCCAGCGCCTCGCCCATCGCGGGGCTGGTCGAGCCGAAATAGATCACGCCGGTTTTCGTCTTGCCCTTCGCGGGCCGGGCGATCGCCTTGGGAACGATCTTCTTCGCGGTGTCGAATTTCCGCGCCAGCCGTTCCATGTTGTCGACGTAGACCGGCCCCTCTTCGCTGTAGCGCGCGAAGCGGTCCTTGGTGGTGCCGCGGGTGAAGTAGGAACCTTTGGTCGGATGGGTGCCGGGATAGGTCCGGTAGGGAATGCCGTCGCCATCGACGTCGAGATAGCGGCCGAACGTCTTGCCCGCCTCCAGCTCCTCGACGGTCATCACCTTGCCGCGGTCGAGGGACCGCTTGTCGTCCCAGACGAAGGGTTCGCACAGCCGCTGGTTCATGCCGATGTCGAGATCGGTCATCAGGAACACCGGCGTCTGCAGACGGTCGGCCAGATCGAGTCCCTCGGCCGAGAAGTCGAAGCACTCCTTCGGATCCTCGGGGAACAGCAGCACGTGCTTGGTGTCGCCGTTGGAGGCATAGGCGCAGGCGAGGATATCGGCCTGCTGCGTGCGCGTGGGCATGCCGGTCGAGGGGCCGCCGCGCTGGACGTTGATGATGAAGGCCGGAACCTCGGCGAACGAAGCGAGGCCGATGAACTCCGTCATCAGCGAGATGCCCGGACCCGACGTCGCGGTGAAGGCACGCGCGCCGTTCCAGGCCGCGCCGATCACTATGCCGATCGAGGACAGCTCGTCCTCGGCCTGGACGATGGCGTACTTTGCCTTGCCGGTTGCCTTGTCGTGGCGCAGGCGCCGGCAATGGGAGATGAACGCCTCGGCGACCGAAGAGCTGGGCGTGATCGGATACCAGGCGCAGACCGTGGCGCCGCCATAGACGGCGCCCAGTGCCGCGGCGTTGTTGCCTTCCACGAAGATGCGGTTGCCGACGTTGTCGGCGCGCCGGACCTTCAGCTTCACCGCCGACGGATCGATGTTGTTCGTCACCCAGTCGCGGCCGAGGTTGAGCGCCTTGACGTTGGAGTCGAGCAGCTTTTCCTTGCCCTTGAACTGCTCGCCGAACAGCCGCTCGATCTCTTTCGGATCGATGTCGAGCAGCACCGACAGGGCGCCCACATAGATGATGTTCTTGAACAGCTGGCGCTGGCGGGCATCGGTGTAGGTGGCGTTGGTGATCGCCGTCAGCGGCACGCCCACCAGGTTGACGTCGTCGCGGAACATCGCGGGCGGCGTCGGCTTGGTGCTGTCGTAGAACAGGTAACCGCCGGGCGTGATTTCCTTCACGTCCTCGGCCCAGGTCTGCGGATTCATCGCGACCATCATGTCGACGCCGCCGCGCCGGCCGAGATAGCCCTTCTCCGTCACCCGCACCTCGTACCAGGTGGGAAGCCCCTGGATGTTGGACGGGAAGATGTTGCGCGGGCTGATCGGCACCCCCATCCGCAGGATGGCGCGGGCGAACAGCTCGTTGGCGCTGGCCGAGCCAGAGCCGTTGACGTTGGCGAACTTGACGACGAAGTCGTTGGTCGCTGCTACCGCTTGTGGCATGCGTGCTCCGCTTGCGTCATTTCAACGTAGTACTTGCGCATGTCCCAGGCGCCGGTCGGGCACCGCTCGGCGCACAGGCCACAGTGCAGACAGACATCCTCGTCCTTGGCCATGACGCGGCCGGTCTTCAGGCCATCGGCGATGTAGATGTCCTGGGTCAGGTTGAGGGCGGGCGCCATGAGCGTGCCGCGCAGCAGCGATTCCTCGGCGTTGTCGACGAAGGAGATGCTGTCCATCGGACAGATGTCGACGCAGGCGTCGCACTCGATGCAGAGGTTCGCCGCGAACACCGTCTGGACGTCGCAGTTGAGGCAGCGCTGGGCTTCCTTCCAGGCGAGGTCCGGATCGAAGCCGAGCTCGACCTCGGCCATGATGTCCTTGAGCGCCTCCGCCTTGGCGCGATGCGGCACCTTGCGCCGGTTCTCGTCCGAGGGAGCGTTGTCGTAGCTCCACTCGTGGATGCCCATCTTCTGGCTGACGATGTTCATGCCAGGTGCCGGCCGCTCGCTGGCGTCCTCGCCCTGGAGCGTCTTGTGGATCGAGATCGCCGCGTCGTGGCCGTGCGCGGCCGCCCAGATGATGTTCTTGGGGCCGAACGCGGCGTCGCCGCCGAAGAACACCTGCGGGTGGCTGCTGGCGAACGTCGTCTCGCTCAGCTTCGGCAGGCCCCACCTGTCGAACTCGATGCCGCTGTCGGCCTCGATCCACGGGAACGAATTCTCCTGGCCGATCGCCACGAGCACGTCGTCGCAGGGGTAGTGCGGATCGGGCTCGCCGGTCGGCACGAGGTTGCGCCGCCCCTTGGCGTCGTACTCGGCCTTCACCTTCTCGAAGGTGACGCCGGTGATCTTGCCGTTCTCGTGCGTGACGGCCTTGGGAACCAGGAAGTTCAGGATCGGAATGTCTTCGCCGATCGCGTCTTCCTTCTCCCACGGCGAGGCCTTCATCTCCTCGAAGCCCGACCGGACGATGACCTTGACGTCCTCGCCGCCGAGGCGACGGGCGGTACGGCAGCAATCCATCGCGGTGTTGCCGCCGCCCAGCACGATGACGCGCTTGCCGACCTTCGTGATATGGCCAAACGACACGCTGGACAGCCAGTCGATGCCGATATGGATGTTGGCACCGGCTTCCTGGCGTCCCGGCACGTCGAGTTCGCGGCCGCGCGGCGCGCCGCTGCCGACGAACACCGCGTCGTAGCCCTCGGTCAGCAGCGCCTTCATCGAATCGATGCGCTTGTGCTTGAACTCGATGTTGCCGATGTCGACGATGAAGCCGACTTCCTCGTCGATCACCGATTCAGGCAGGCGGAAATGGGGAATCTGGGTGCGGATGAAACCACCGAGCTTCGGGTCCTGGTCGAAGATCGTGATTTCGTATCCCAATACCGCGAGATCGCGCGCGACGGTCAGCGAGGCCGGGCCGCCACCGACGCAGGCCACGCGCTTTCCGTTCTTCGCCGGCGCCTTGGGCATCATGGCGCCGATGTCGTCGTCCTTGTAGTCGGCCGCGACGCGCTTGAGGCGGCAGATCGCCACCGGCTCGCGTTTGCCCACGACCGTCTCGTCCTCGACGCGCGTGCGCCGGCAAGCCGGCTCGCACGGACGATCACAGGTCCGTCCGAGGATTCCCGGAAAGACGTTGGACTTCCAGTTGATCATGTAGGCGTCGGAGTAACGCCCGTGCGCGATCAGACGGATGTATTCGGGAACAGGCGTATGTGCCGGACATGCCCATTGGCAATCCACGACTTTATGGAAGTAGTCGGGATTGCTGATATCGGTCGCCTTCAAGCCCATTCCTCCCGGCCGCTACCGAAGACGGTGCGGTCGTTGTCTCAATTTCGACATTCGTCGTGGACGCGAGCGTGCCTGTCAAGGGACGACACAAAACAAGTCGAGTGTCCATGGTCTAGAGTCAACTATTACCATGATTCCAGAGCCTTAGGCAGCCATCCGGACCCGGCCCGGAGACGAAATCAAGCGGTGAGTTCCGCTTGGCGATTCGGCGTCGGCAAGCCCCCGCGAACCGCGCATTTCGGGTACAGTGACCGGACCCTGAAATCACGGCCGGATCGATGCGCCAACGGACCTACCAGACGAAACCAACCCGGTTCGCCAGCGCCAGGACCAGCGCCCAGCGACCCGCGCAGGCCGCGCCGCGCGTCCGCACCGACCTGTCGCCGCTGGTGCTCTATCGCGACGGGCTCGCCATCGTGATCGACAAGCCACCGGGGATCGCCGTCCACCCCGGCCCCGGCGGCGGCCCCAATCTCGAAGACTCGTTCGACAGCCTCCGTTACGGCCTGCCCAAGCCGCCCTCCCTCGCCCACCGGCTGGACCGCGACACCAGCGGCTGCCTGGTGCTCGGCCGCCATCCCAAGGCGTTGAGAAAGCTGGGTAAAATCTTCAGCGAAGGCACCGCCGAGAAAGTCTATTGGGCGGTCGTTACAAAAGCGCCTCCAACGCCGGAAGGCAGGGTCGACCTGTCCTTGACCAAGGACACCAGCCGCGCTGGCTGGAAGATGGTCCCCGATTCGGCCGGCCAAACCGCCATCACGGACTATCGCACGCTGGGACAGGCGCCGGGTCTGGTGTGGCTGGAATTGCGCCCGCGCACCGGCCGGACCCACCAGATCCGGGTCCATTGCGCGTCGCTTGGGTGCCCGCTGATTGGCGACCCCGCCTACGGCGCGCCGGCCGATGGACGCGGCCTGCACCTGCACGCCCGCTCCATCACCTTGCCCCTTTACCCTGCCAAGCCGCCGCTGCACGTCCTGGCACCACCGCCCGCCCACATGCTGGCCGCCCTGCGCGCTTGCGGGTATGTCGAGGGATTGCTGGAAGCCGAGGCCACCCGATGAGCATCGCGCTCGATACCCTGAACGCCGCGTCGGCGGCCGACTTTCTCGCCGCGCTGGGCGGCATCTATGAACATTCGCCATGGGTGGTCGAAGCCATCGCCGCGATCCGCCCTTTCCCCACCGTGGCCGCCCTGCACGACGCCACCGCCGCCACGATCCGGGCAGCATCGACGGACCGCAAGCTCGCCCTGCTGCGGGCCCATCCCGATCTCGCGGGCAAGGCGGCCCGGGCCGGCGACATGACGCGCGAATCGGTGAACGAACAGGCCGGCGCCGGACTCGACCGTCTGAGCGAGGCCGAGTACGCGCGCTTCCATCGCCTCAACGACGCCTACCGGGTCAAGTTCGGCTTTCCCTTCATCGTCTGCGCCCGCAGGCACGCGAAGGACAGCATTCTCGACCAGTTCGAGCGGCGCCTCGGCAACGATGCCACGACTGAAATCGACACGGCCCTGCGCGAGATCGCCTTCATTTCGAGATTGCGGCTGTGCGATCTCGTCGATGGTCGGGGCAAACCGCAAGTCGATGGCAGGCTCTCCACGCACGTCCTCGACACCCATCTCGGCCGGCCCGCGCCGGGCGTGCGGATCGAACTGCTCATGCTCCAGAACGACGGCCGCGAAATCCCGCTCGCCGACATCGAAACCAACGCCGATGGCCGCACCGACAAGCCCCTGATCGGCGGCCAGCCGCTGCGCGTGGGTCGCTACGAATTGCGTTTCCATGTCGGCGCCTATTTCGCGCGCCGCGCGGTGCCGGCGGGCGACCCGGCGTTCCTCGATATCGTGCCGTTGCGGTTCGGGATCGCCGAACCGGAAGGCCATTACCACGTGCCGCTGCTGGCGACGCCGTGGAGCTATTCGACCTACCGCGGCAGCTGAACCGCCGTTGGCCGGTTGCCGCGCGCGATGCCAAAGCACGTGCCCATGCGCACTTTCATACCTTCCCTCGTCAACGGCAGGGGAAGGTATGAGGTCGCCGCCGCCGCGGATCAGGCCCGCACTTCCTGGCGCTGGAACACGATGTAGGTGCCGGCGAACACCAGGATGGCGCCGGCGAACAGTCCGGTCACCTGGGGCCAGACACTGAGCAGGCTCTCGCGCAGCGGCAGCGGTGCCCCGAGCATGGCGCGATGGGCGAGGCGCGGATCGAACTGCATCTGCAACATCTGCTCGACCGAACGCTGCGAGGGGTTGAGCAGCGAGGGCATCACCTCGGAGAACAGCGTGTTGGGCGACAGCCGCGACAAGGTTTGCGAGATGTTGATCAGGTTCATGATCTGCTCGGGCGTGCCGCCGCCCATCAGGACGTCCGTCGGGATGAAGGGCTGCAGCAACATCGGCGCCAGCAACGGCCACAGGAACGCGAAGAACAGCCACAATCCGAGGCCGCACAGCGCCGACGTCGCGGCCGACTTGAACACCACCGACAGCAGGATCGCGAGCGCCAGCCAGACGCCGCCATAGGCGACGCTGACCAGCAGGAACACCACCGCGCGCGTGACCTCCTCGCCGCTCGGCGGCACGCCAAGCACCAGCAAGCCGCCGCCGATCAGCAACAGCCACAGGCCGCACAGAGCCACCGCCAGCGTCGTAAGGCCGGCGAGAAACTTCCCCAGCAACAGGGCATCGCGATAGATCGGCTGCGAGAGAATCCGGCTGAGCGTGCGACGATTGAACTCGCTGTTGATGGCGTCGAAGCCTAGGCCGATCGCAATCAGCGGGATCAGTATCCCAAGCAGCGACGCGAACGAAGGCAGGCCTTCCTTCGAATTGGCGAACAGGCGCAGGAACAGGAACGGATCCTGCTCCGTCGTCGCCTTGACTTCGGAGATCGAGGCCGCGATCGCGCCGACGCCGGTCAGGGTGACCAGCAACGTCAGCACCAGCATCCGCGAGCTGCGCAGATTGTCGGCGCATTCCTTGGAGTACACCGCGCCCAGGCCGGTGAACGGCGAGCCTTCACGCCGCATGTTTCTCTCCCTCGAAGTAGCGCGCGTAGATGGCCTCGAGGCTGGGCTCGACGGCCGCCAGACGCCGCAGGCGCCCGCCGTTCTGCACGACGGCGGCCGCAACGTCGGCCATCACGTCGCGATCGGCCGACAGGCGCAAGGCGTCGCCGCCGTCGGGCGTCACGCTCAGCACGCCGGGCACGGCCTTGAGGCGCGCGACCAGATCGGGCGCCTCGGCCTCGACACTGATGACGTGGGCGGCGCCCAGCACCGAGCGCCCGAGTTCGGGCACGGTGCCCTGAAGCGCGATCTTGCCCTTGTTGAACAACGCCACCCTGTCGCAGACGCTCTGAACGCGGTCGAGCAGATGCGAGGAGATCAGCACCGCCACGCCGTCGGCCTTGAGTGCCCGGATCATGTCGAGCAGTTCGAGCGTGGCGTGCGGGTCGAGGCCCGAGGTCGGCTCATCGAGAATGGCGATCTCCGCCTTCTTCATCAGGATCTCGGCCAGCCCGAGGCGCTGGCGCATGCCGCGCGAGAAGGTAGCGACCGGCTGCCGGGCCACGTCCGCCAGGTGGACCTTTTCCAGGGCATCGGCGATGCGGGCGTCCGCCTCCGCGCGTTTCAGTCCGATCAGGCGGGCCGTATAGGCGAGGTTCTCGCGCGCCGACATGTGGTCGTAGAAGCCAACCGCGTCGGGCATGTAGCCGACCCGGCGCTTGACCGACAGCGGTTCGCGCAACGGATCGTATCCCAGCACGCTGACCGTCCCGCCGGTCGCCTCGGTGAGGCCCAGGATCATCAGGATGGTCGTGGTCTTGCCGGCGCCGTTGGGGCCCAGCAGGCCGAATATTTCGCCGCGACGGATATCGAGATCGATCCCGTCGACGGCGACCGCGGCGCCGTAGCGCCGCGTGAGGCCCCTGGCCTCGATCGCCATCCCGCTCATCGCCATGTCGCTCATCGACGGCCGAACCGCGCCACCGCGCCGACCAGCACCAGCAAGGCGATCGCGATCAGGCCGATGCCGACGATGCCCCACAGGGTCGAGGTGCTGACCGCGACCCGGAAGTCGGCAGAGGCGGTGTCGCCCTTGGCGGTGGCGCGCACCGTCGTCATGTAGTCGCCCGCCAGCGCCTTCGACGACGGCGTCAGCTTGGCCACCACGTCGCGCTTTTCGCCGGGTCCCAGCTTGTCGATCGTCTTGGGCTGGAACTCGATGGTCCAGCCCGACGGCGGCGTGCCCGCCAGCTCGATGTCCTCGGCCGCGGCCGTGCCGTCGTTGCTGACCACGACGTTCAACGGCGAGTCCTTGCCCGCCTCCGCCTCGCCGCTCAGACGACCGTCCTTGCCCGACACGCGGAGCGTCGGCTGGCCGGTGACCTGCAACACCACCGAGGTCTCGGCACCGACGTTCTCGGCCGAGACGCGGACCTTGACCGTGTAGTTGCCGGCCGCGACGTCGCGCGGCGGCGCCACCTTGACCTTGATGTCCTTGCTCTGGCCCGCCTCGATCGGAATCGAGTTGATCTCGTTGTTGCCGTACTGCTCGGTGAAGGTCGACTGGAAGCCGCGCGGTCCGTCGGCGCCGAACCGCACGATCAGGTCCTTGCCGCTGTCGTTGGACACGGTGACCTGGTACTCGAAGGCCGACTTGGGCGTGCCGCGCAGTTCCGGCAGCCGCGATTTCAGCGACAGCTTGGCGGGCACCTCGCCACCGACCATGACGCGCAGCTGCAATTCGGTGGTGTTGGTGGCGCCCCTGGCGGTCACCATGATCGGATAGATGCCCGGCGCCGTCGCGGCCGGCACGTCCAGACGCAAGGTCAGCGCCACCGACTCGTTGGCCGCCGGCATCGCCGCGGCGACCGGCTGGCCACCGCCCAGGATGTCGGCCCACCAACCCGCCGGAAGGCCGGTCACGGTGAGATCCAGCGGCTCGGGGATCAGGCCGGCGTTCTGGAGCTTCAGCTTGATGGTCGTCGTGTCGCCGGCCTTGGCGGCGGTGGCGGGGAATTCGGTGATCAGCCACAGCCCCTTGACGGCCGGCGGATCGGCCGCGCGCACGCTCGTGGTCAGCGCGAAAGAGAGGACGGTGGCGATCAGCAGCAGCAGATGGCGCATGGCGTTTCCGTGGGTTGATCAGGACTCGTGGCCGAGACATGGCATTCCGGAACGCGAACCCGCGCCGGCCACCACCTGATGTGGGGCGCCGGCCGGAATTCGTCAAGGGCCGCCGCGCCCTCCGCATGGCGTCGGCGCGCGCCCCCCGCTACACTGCCGGCCGCGCCGCCAAACCCATCCGGAAGCACGCCCCGGCACCATGCCCTTTCTGGACCGCCAGCGCTTCGCGCGCATCGTGAGCCCGTCCGATCCCGACCGGGCCGCGCCGGGCTTCCGGCTGGCCTATCACGCGACGATCACCGCCGGCCTCGCCGCGATGTTCGCCGACACCTGGCCCGGCCTGCCGCCGATGGTCGACCACGCCATGATGTGGACGACCATCGTGGCGTGGGGCGTGCTGGTCCTCGAGTTCGCGTTGCGTCTGTGGGTGGCGCCGTCGGCACGGCACGCCGATTCGGTGTCCGACGTCCGCATGCGCGTGCACTACATCACGGGCCCACGCGGCTTCATCGACTTCCTTGCGGTGCTCGCCCTGCCGACGGGGTGGGTGTTTGGCACCGAGCACACCGACGCCAACCTGTTCTGCATCCTGTGGTCTCTCAAGCTGTTCCGCTACTCGACGGGACTGACAGTGCTGCTAAGCGTGATCCGCAACGAGCGCACGGCCCTGCTGAGCGTTCTGACGACGTTCGCGGTCGTGCTGCTGCTGTCTTCGACGCTCGCCTACATCTTCGAGCGCGAGGGCCAGCCCGACACCTTCGGCAGCATCCCGTCGGCGATGTGGTGGGCGATCGTCACCCTGACCACCACCGGCTACGGCGACGCGACGCCGGCGACCCTGTGGGGGCGAAGCCTTGCCGGCATCGTCATGGTCTGCGGCCTGGCGGTGTTCGCGCTGATGACCGGCATCCTCGCCAACGGCTTCGCCCAGGAACTGCGCCGCCGCGACTTCCTGCGCACCTGGGATCTGGTCGCCCGCGTGCCCTACTTCCGCGACGTCGGCGCGGCCGTCATCGCCGAAGTCGTGCGCATGCTGCGCCCGCAGGAGGTACGGCCCAACACCATCCTGTTCCGCCGCGGCGAGACGGGCCAAGCCATGTATTTCATCGTGTCGGGAGAGATCGAGATGGGGTTGCGGCCCCGACCGATCCGCCTGTCCGACGGCAATTTCTTCGGCGAGATGGCTCTGATCTCCGGCTCCGACCGGTCAGCGACGGCAACCGCCACCCGCCGCACCTTGCTGTTGTCGCTGGATGTCGCGGACTTCCGCGATCTCGCCGCCCGACGGCCCGAACTGCTCAAGGCGATCCACGAGGAAGCCGAAAAACGCCGGCTTATCAACGCCGGGGCCATGGCCGCCGCGGCGCCCAAGGATTGATCGGGCGGTCCCCGATCAATCGGGCGAACGCGCCCACGTCATCATCTGGTCCATGAAGGCCTCGCAGGCGTCGATCTGGGAATCAAGCAGGAATTCGTTGGGCTGGTGCGCCTGTGCAATGTCGCCGGGGCCACAGATGACGGTGGGTATGCCGGCGGCGCGGAAAATGCCGGCTTCCGTGCCGTAGGGCACCGCGTAGGTACGGTTGCCGCCGGTCCAGCGCAGCGCCAGGCGCTCGGCCTCGGCGTTGTCCCCGGGCTTGAGGCCCGCGACGAACGAGCGACGGTGCGTGTGGATGTTGGCGGCCGGGTGTTTCGCCCGCATGCGCGGCAGCAGCGTGTTGTCGAGGTAGTCGCGGGCGCGGCGCTCGACCTCGGTATGGTCGCCGTCGGGCAAGGTGCGATAGCCCCAGTTCATCACGCATTCGCGCGCGAGAATATTGCCCGCCGTGCCGCCGTGGATGATTCCGACATTGATCGTCGTGTGACCCGGCATCATGTCCAGCACCGGCTTTGGCCGGCCCGCCAGCTCGTCATGCAGCACGTTCAGGAAGTGGATGAACTCGCCGGCGAAGTGGACGGCACTGACCCCGAGATGGGTCATCGAGGAATGCGCCTCGAAGCCGGTGAAGGTCGTGTTCAAGCCGCCGCCCGAGTTCTGGGCGTTGACGACGCCCATCATGGTCGGCTCCCCAACGATCACGGCGCGCGGCCGCGGAACGTCCCCCATCAGGCGGTCGACCAGCGAATGGGCGCCGAGGCAGCCGATCTCTTCGTCGTAGCTCAGCGCCAGATGCACCGGCACCTTCATGCCGGCGGCCTGGAATTTCGGGACCAGCGACAACGCCACGGCCGTAAACGCCTTCATGTCGCAGGTGCCGCGACCGTAAAGCTTGCCGCCGCGTTCGGTCAGCGTCCACGGATCGCTGTCCCACGCCTGGCCGTCGACCGGCACCACGTCGGTGTGGCCCGACAACACGATGCCGCCTTCGACGTTCGGTCCCACGGTGGCGTACAGGTTGGCCTTGGTCTGGTCCTCGTTGGGCACCAGGGTCGAGGCGACGCCGTGGCCGGCGAGCCAGGCCTGGACGTACTCGATCAGCGCCAGGTTCGAATGCCGCGACGTGGTGTCGAACGCCACCAGCCGGCGCAACATCTCTCGTGATTCCACGGTTTCGCCCGTCATTGTTCCGCTCCCGCGCTTCCAGCTGAAAGACCCCCGGAACGCTCGTCCCGGAAACCACGATCCATTCGCCGATATCCTACTTCACGCGCACGAAGCGCAGCGGGAAAATAGTATCTCCGCGACAGGCACCGCTCGTCGGTGCGTGCCGTTCACGCCGCGACCCGTCGGCGCGGGAACACGTCCCCGATGGGCATGTCCCGTCCCCACCCCCGGGCGACGGCGATTTCCACCGCGAATCGTAACCTCCGGTCGTCCACGACGCGGCCAATCGCTGCTTGCGGGAACGGCCGGTCGGGTCGGACATGATTTTTTCAATGTAGAGCATTGAAAAATATCTTCTTTTTATCATTCTTCCCTGTCGCCAAAACGGCATAAATCACCTTAAATAGGAGATTATTATCGTTTATATTCAATATCTTGAAATTACCTTTGACTCTGCAAACTCAAAAACATATAAAAGCGCTGTCACGCGAGATTAACGCGTGACCGACCCGGCACCGGGACGAACGTCAAAACACTGCGTCGCGTATTTCAAACCTGCCGGGCTCCATATTCTTCAGCCCGGATCATTCGAAACAAAGGCATAGGCAAGCAACGGTTTTCGTCGGGGCGCCCCGACCGGCAATTTCAGCCGGAAAGACGCCCTCCGCCACGACACATCCCGGCCCACCGGATTTTCTCCGTTCAGGGCTTCGACGATGCAAGTCACGCCGCCGCCCTCCGGGACGGAAAAGGCGTTTCGCGTCGACGGGAGAGCTGCGTCGAGGCGGCATCGCCGGCAGACCGCGACCTTCCCGTGCCCGACGAGATCGGGAGCATGTCATGCACCGCCATCCGTTCGAAGCCATTTGCGACGCCATCGCCGGCGCCCAGGGCTCCATCGGCGAACTCACCCAGTGGGCGGTGTGCGCCGCGATGCTGGGCGGCGCCGCGACGGTTCTCGCTCGCGCCGTTCTCGGCGCCTGAGCGTCTCCGGCAGCCCCCGCGGAAGGATAGTCCGATGACCGTTTACGCCTACAACAGCACCGCCGGTGGCGCCACGTCGGTCGCCGCCACCAGCCAGTCCGCCACGCTGCAGTTCACCGACGAAAGCGGCGCCAGCGTCGCCGGCCAGACCCTGTCGCTCTCCGGCTATCTCCTGAATTCGGTCGTGATCTCGGCGGGAAGCGGCAGCGCCGACACGCTGCTGACCACCGGCGGCAACGATCTCGTCCTGTGGGACGACCTGATCGAGACCACCGCCTACGACCCCTTCGGCAACGGCCAGCGCAGCGGCGTCAAGAACATCAGCGCCACGCAGGCGATCGAGACCTTCAGCCTCGGCGCCGGCGAGGACGTCCCCGCCTTCAACTATAGCTCGGCCTCCAGCGGCGTCGCCTATGCGTTCAACATCGTCGTCGATGCCGGCACCGGCAACGACATCGTCTGGTCCTCGGCCGGCGCCGACTCGATCTACGGCGGCCAAGGCATCGACGTCGTCTATGGCGGCGCGGGCGCCGACCTGCTGATCGGCGAGGCCTCCACCGACCCCGGCACGACCGTCGCGGGCGGCGCCGCCAGCAACGCCGACACGCTGTTCGGCGGCTCGGGCAACGACGTCATCTGGGGCGACGACGTCTCGGACATCCTCGGCGAGGCGGGCGGCGGCAATGACCGCCTCTACGGCGACGCCGGCAACGACACGCTCTACGGCGCCAGCGACGACGACTACGTCGAGGGCGGCTACGGCATCGACCAGCTGTACGGCGGAAGCGGCAACGACGTGATCGTCGGCGACCTCGGCACGGACCCGAACGTGACCGTCGTCGGCGGTGCCGCCAGCAACGCCGACACCGTCTATGCCGGAACCGGCAACGACGTCGTCTGGGGCGACGACGTCGGCGACATTTACGGCGAGGCGGGCGGCGGCAACGACCGCCTCTACGGCGAGGACGGCGACGACACGCTGTACGGCGGCGGCGGCGACGACAGCGTCGACGGCGGCCTCGGCAACGACCTGCTCTATGGCGGCATCGGCAACGATGACGTGGACGGCGGCGACGGCAGCGACCGCCTGTACGATCTCGACGGCAACGACACCATGTTCGGCGGCCTCGGCGACGACACCCTGTTCGGTGGCCTCGGCGACGACAGCCTGTACGGCGGCGGCGGCACCGACACGATCAGCTACGCCGACGCCACCAGCGCCGTCTTCGTCGATGCCGACCAGACCGCGACGGGTCCGTTCTGGGCAACAACGTCCGGCGGCGCCGGCAACGACAGGCTCTCCGGCTACGCCCGCATCGTCGGGTCGGCCTGGAACGACACGATGTTCGGCGGTGACGGTTACGACGTGTTCGACGGCGGTGGCGGCGACGACACGCTCGCTGGCGGCGCAGAGGGTCAGGACACTCTGTACGGCGGTGAAGGTAACGACCTGCTGTCCGGCATGGATCTCTACAACGGCGGTGACCTCGAGGACACGCTTTTCGGCGGCAACGGCGACGACATCCTGCTGTTCAGCAACGGCGGTAAATTCGTTACGCCGGCCGGCACCGAGTACGCTTGGACCGGCGAGTCGGGCTCGGGTTCGATCCTGGCGCTCGCGGCCAACGGCCTCGACGACACCAGCGACTGGCTGTTCGGCGGTGCCGGAACCGACACCGTCGATGCCTCGCGCGACACCAGCTACACGATCAGCGCCTACATCCACGCCGGCACGGACGCGACGCTGGGCTGGATCACCTCGGTCGAGCGCTTCATCGCCACCGAGAACAACGACATCGTCAATCTCTCCTACAGCAACGGCGTCGTGGCCGGTTCGCAAGCCGCCATCGCCGACAACGTCGTCGTCGAGGCCCTCGGCGGCAACGACGTCGTGATCACCGGCGCCGGCGCCAACACCGCCTATGCCGGCGACGGCGACGACAGCGTCTACGGCGAAGCCGGCAACGACTCCCTGCACGGCGGCGACGACAACGACGCGATCTGGGGCGGTGCCGACAACGACACGCTGTGGGGCGATGCCAACGACGACTATCTGGTCGGCGGATCGGGCAACGACAGCCTGGTCGGCGGCGCCGACTACGATCTGGTCGAGGGCGGCAGCGGCGTCGACGGCGTGTATGGCGACGCCGGCAACGACCTGCTGTGGTCCGACGCCGGCAACGACTCCGTCTATGGCGGCCTCGGCAACGATTTCATCTATGGCGGCGAGTTCGGTTCGACCGCCGACATCAACACGATCTACGGCGGCACCGGCACCGACGTCATCTACGTGTCCCAGGACGACGGCACGGACCACTACTACGGTGGCGGCGACGGACGGAACGACGAGCTGGTCATGTTCGGCCGCTTCGCCGAGGGTGCCGACACCGTCGCCGGCAGCTGGTTCCGCGCCGGTACCGGACTCAGCGAGCGTTCCGGATCGACCATCGCTGTGGCACCAGGCTGAGTTCCAGCGCGGACAGCGACGTGACGATCACGTACGGCGCCTCGGCGACCCTGACCAACGACTCGACGGGGTCGAAGATCGTCTTCAGCACCGCCGAAGTCCTTAGCATCACGCTGTGGAACAGCGACGCCACGGGCGCCCAGCGGTTCGAGGAAGTCTTCCAGTGGGATGCCGGCCAGAGCGCCTACGCGCTCCACCCCTCCGCCTGAGTTCGCGTAGAAGCCGGCCGGCGGC
>CAMDVZ010000022.1 GCA_945878895.1 Caenispirillum bisanense
AGCCGCGCGCTGGCGTCGAGATCCAGCTGCGAGGACACGTGGGCGACGATGCTGGACCAGCGATCCAGCCGGGGCGATGCGAGGGGCATCCATGTCCAGAATCACGCCCCAATACCCCGCGTCAAGGCTTATCCTAGCGCCTATGCCCCCCCTGGCGGTTTCGGCTGGACGACGCCGATTTCGCCTGGATCGGCATGGTTTCGGCTGGATGGCGACGGCGAACGCTGGACAGACCACCGAATCAAGTGGACGCTCCGCGCATTTCGGCTGGACGAGGACTGGATGCCGCCATGCCAGCGCTGGACGACACCAGAATCGCGGGCATCGACGGCCATCCGTGCCTTTCCGAACATTGTCGTGGCCTCCCCTGCGAGCAGAAGCTTCGCGGAATTACTATAATATGTTTTATAAGTTTTTCAATGAATAATTATCTGGAATAAACCCTCTTCCAACGCTGTCGATCCGGATGCTTCGCGCCCCTGCTCCCGGCAACGGCTCCTCCTTGCCGCGCCACCGACCCGGATGTCGTCGCGTGCCGCCGTCGACCCGATTGCCGTGGCGCCATCGTTTTGGATGCGCGCGCCGCGCGTGCTATGGGCGGGCGATGGCCACGCCCTCTCCGTCCACCCGCGACATCGTTCTCGGTATCTACGCCAAGCTCGCCGCCGTCGTGGTGTTCGCCGGACTCGACGCGGCGGTCAAATGGCTCGGCGCGAGCTATCCGGTCGCCCAGACCATGTTCTTCCGCAGCGTGTTCGCGTTCGTCCCCTTGCTGGCGATGATCGCCGCCGCCGGTGGCCTGCGCGTGCTGGCAAGCGCCCGGCCCGGCCTTCAGGCACTGCGCTGCCTGATCGGCCTGTTTTCCCTGTTCGGGTTCTTCTGGGCATTTCCGCGCGCCCCGCTGGTCGACCTCTACGCCATCTCTTTCGCCGCACCGCTGATCATGACGGCGCTCTCGGTTCCGTTGCTGGGCGAGGCGGTGGGATGGCGGCGCTGGTGCGCGGTGCTGGCGGGATTCGCGGGCGTCGTCGTGGTGCTCAATCCCGGCGGCGGCGACACCGGCATCGTGGCGCTGGTGACGCTGGGCGCCACGTTCATGTACGCGCTGTCGATGATTCTGGTGCGTCTGCTGAGCCGTACCGACCACGATCTGGTGACCGTGGCGCTGTTCACGGTGGTCGCCAGCCTGATCACCGGCTCGCTCTGCGCCTGGGATCCGGCGACGCACTGGCTCGCGCCGACCGGTTGGGACTGGCTATGGCTGGCGAGCCTCGGGCTGCTGGGCGGTGTCGGGCAGATCGTGGCGACCCGCGCCTACCGGCTGGCGCCGCCCTCGGTGCTGGCGCCGTTCGAATACAGCGCCATCCTGTTCGCGTTCGGCTTCGGCTATCTGTTTTTCGCCGAATGGCCGGGCGTCCAGGTCTGGTACGGGCTGCCGCTGATCGTCGGTTCCGGCCTCTACGTGCTGCACCGCGAACGCATCCGGGCCCGCGACGCCGCCGCGGCCAGGGCCGCCGGGATCACACGCTGAAGGAGTTGCCGCAGCCGCAGGACGAACTGGCGTTGGGGTTTCTGATCTGGAACGAAGCCCCGACCATTTCGTCGACGTAGTCGATTTCGCTGCCCTTGAGCAGTTCCAGCGACGTGCTGTCGATCAGCACCATCGCGCCGTCGCGCTCGACGATCGTGTCGTCGTCGGCCCGCTTGCTGTCGAAATCGATGTTGTACTGGAAACCCGAGCAACCGCCGCCCAGCACCGCCACGCGCAACATCACGGGTACGCTCTCGCGGGCGGCCAGATGGGCAATCCGCCGTGCCGCCGACGCCGTCACGCCAAAAGTCTCGGCCTGGGTCATGTCTGGACTCCCGGGCCATTCGGCCCTTTTTCTTCGTCGCCCCCTAATGTGGGGACGCCGCGCCGTCTGTCAACCATGGGCGCAACGGGGATTTTTGCCCGACCCGGTCCGTGCTATGGAGATCTGCAGAGCTTCCGCAGGAATCCCGATGCCCGACCAGCCCACCGACATCGCCACCACGCCGGCTCCCGCCGTGCCCGCCATGCCGCTGTTCTACAGCCGCCCGCGGCCGCTGGAGCCCGCTGTCCACGGGCAGCGCCGGTTGCGCGAAAACCCCAGCTTCGGGTTCGCCGCCCACGCCAACTCGGTGCCGCTGAACGGGGCGGAGTTCGGCGCGGCGCTGCGGCATTACCCGATCGTGTTCGCCGGCTCGCCGATCCCCTTCCCGACCGCCGTGCTGGGGCTGCGCAAGGACGAGAACCTGTTCATCGACGCAAATGGCCGCTGGACGGACGGCACCTACGTCCCGGCCTACATCCGGCGCTATCCGTTCCTGTTCATCGAGGCGCCGGGCGACCGGCTGATCCTCGCCATCGACGAGGCCAGCGGTTTCCTGGTCGACGACGGCAACCACCGCCTGTTCGACGACGAGGGCAAGCCCACCGCCCTGATCAACGGCGCCCTGCAATTCTGCGGCGGTTTCCAGCAGAGCCACAAGGCGACGCTCGAATTCTGCCAGGCCCTGGTCGACGAGCAGATGCTGGTCGAGAACCAGGCCAACGCCCAGCTGCCCAGCGGCGAGAAGCTGTCGATCGGCGGCTTCCGGATCATCGACGAGAAGAAGATCAACGCGCTGCCGGCCGCGACCTTGGCGCACTGGCGCGACAAGGGCTGGCTGGCGTGGTCGTATGCCCACCTGATTTCGCTGGCCAGCTGGAACCTGCTGGCGCCCATCGCCGGCAAACGCGGCACGACCGCGGCGACCGTGAACTAGATGCCGCGTCCGGGAATGCAGGCCCAAGGCCCTGCATTCCGCGTGGACTCTATGTTCGACACGAAGATAGATGGTCAAGGCATTGATTGAACTTGTATTAATTTTACCCGGATAAAATTAACGATCATCATAATATAGTTCAAACAGTACCTTTAAACCATTGACTATACGTCGAAATCAAGCCCCCACTGCGAGTAACGGGCACGCTCCTCCGACCATTTCTCGCGCAACTTGACCTGCAGGAACAGGTGAACCGGTCGGCCCATGATGCCGCCCAGCTCGCGCCGCGCCCGCGCGCCGATCAGCTTGATCTTGGCGCCGCCCTTGCCCAACGCGATGGCGCGTTGCCCTTCGCGGGCGACGAACACCACGCAATCGACCCGGGCGCTGCCATCCTTGCGCTCCTGCCAGTTCTCCGTCTCGACGGTGATGTCGTAGGGCAGTTCCTCGTGCAGCTGCATGAACACCTGCTCGCGCACGATCTCGGCGGCCAGCAGGCGCATCGGCATGTCGCTGGTCTGGTCCTCCGGAAACAGGAACGGCCCCGGCGTGGCGGCCGCCGCGAGATAGTCCAGAAGGTCCCCGACACCATGCCCTTTCGTGGCCGAAACCATGAACACCCGGTCGGTCGGCAACGCCTCGTGCGCGGCCGCGGCCAGCGCCAGCAGCTTCTCGCGCGCCAGCAGGTCGATCTTGTTCAGCACCATGACCTTCGGCCCCGGCCGCTTCCGCAAGCGCTCGAGGATCGCGTGGATTTCCGCGTTCAGACCCCGGTTGGCGTCGATCACCGGCATGACCAGGTCGGCTTCCTCGGCGCCCTTCCAGGCCGAGGCCACCATCGCCCGTTCCAGTCGCCGGTTGCGGGCGTTGAAGATGCCCGGCGTGTCCACCAGCACGATCTGGGCCCGCACGCCGTCGGCAAGATCGCGCATCGCCACGCCCATCACGCGCGCGCGCGTGGTCTGCACCTTGGCGGTGACGATCGTGACCTTGGAGCCGACCAGCAGGTTCACCAGGGTCGACTTGCCGGCGTTGGGCGCGCCGACCACGGCGACGACGCCGCAGCGGGTGGGGACGGCATTCATCGGATTTTCCCCAGCAAGGCCGCCGCGGCGTCGCGTTCGGCCTCGCGTTTGCTGGCGCCGGTGGCGCCGACCGTCGGCAGCCCGGTCACCGAAACCTCGATCGTGAAGATTGGCGCGTGGTGCGGTCCGGACCGTCCGGTTTCGCGGTAGGTCGGCAACGGCAGGCCACGCCCCTGTGCCCACTCCTGGAGTTCCGTCTTGGGATCGCGCGGCGGCCGGATCGCACCTTCGACCAGCGGCCGCCAGCGGGCCTCCACGAAGGCCCGCGCCACGTCCATGCCGCCGTCGCGATAGAGCGCGCCGATCAGCGCCTCGCAGGCGTCGGACAGGATCGCCGCCTTCTCCCGGCCACCGGTACCGGCCTCGGACTCGCCCATGATGAGATGTTCGCCGAGGCCAATCCGACGGGCGACCAGCTCCAGCGTTTCGGCGGACGCCAGCGTGCTCAGCCGGCGCGCCAGCTCGCCCTCGCTCTCGTCGGGGAATCGCGCCAGCAGCATGTCGACCAGCGCAAGCGACAGGACCCGGTCGCCGAGAAACTCCAGTCGTTCGTTGGCGAAGGGAAGGCGGGTGGCGAGCTGTTTCCGATCAATGGCACTGCGGTGCGTCAGGGCGTCGGACAGATGGGTCGGATCGGCGAAGCGATGCCCGACGATCTCGCCGAACGTCTCCACGCGGGCCGCCGCGGCATCGTCCGGACGGGATTTGTTCATCGTTCCCGCGTCAGCGAATGCCGGAGAACAGCCGGTTGAATCGGATCGCCCCCGGCCACTTCCACGGTTCCAGCCACGTCGCCGAATCGTCGATGGAAAAGAAGATGAACTCCGCCCGACCGACCAGGTTTTCCATCGGCACGTACCAGCCCTGCACCTTGCTCCGGACCGGCACCTCGAACCCGTCGCGGCCTCGCTCCCGCCACGACAGGAAATCACGGCCGTCGGAAGAGTTGTCGCGATTGTCGCCCATCACGAACAGATGTCCCGGCGGCACCATGAACACCGGCGTGTTGTCGAGCTGGGCATCGTCGCTCGCCTCGACGATCTCGTGCCGCACGCCACCGGGCAACGTTTCGGTGTAGGCGGTGAGCTTCTGGATCAGGCGCGAACGCGGTTCGCGATAGACGTAGTCGTCGGATTTGAGGCGATCCACCGGCTTGGCGTTGATGTGCAAGCGGCCACCGATCACCTGGACGGAGTCGCCGGGCAAGCCGACGATCCGCTTGATGTAGTCGGTGCGGTTCTGCCCCTCGCCCTGGTCACCCGGGAACTTGAACACCGCGACGTCGCCGCGGGCCGGCGCAGTCTCCAGTATCCGGCCCGAAAACGGCGCCAGCGACAGCGGAAAGGAGTGCCTGCTGTAGCCGTAGGAGTATTTCGACACGAACAGATAGTCGCCCACCAGCAGCGTGGGCACCATGGAACTGCTGGGAATGTTGAATGGCTCGAACGCGAAGGTGCGGATCACCAGGGCGATCAGCACGGCATAAACCACCGTCTTGACCGTTTCCAGCCAGCCCCCGCCGGTATCCTGCCCTCGCGTCTTGGCCGCCATCGTTCCGTCCAATCAAACACACCCGCCGGAGCGCTCCGGCCGCGAACGCGGCGGATATAGCAGCCTTCGGCCGGTACGTCCTGCGTCAATCCGGCTTTGACCCGGCCGACGTACCCTCGACCGGCAGCGCCTCGATGACGACGAACGCCTGCGCCAGTGGATAGTCGTCGGTGATCGTGACGTGGACCTCCGCCCGCATGCCCGCCGGGGTGATCTCGGCCAGACGGGCAAGCGCGCCATTGGTCAGCGCCACGGTAGGCTGGCCGCTGCGCTTGTTGACGACCCCCATGTCGCGCCAGAACACCCCCCGGCGCAAACCGGTTCCCAGCGCCTTGGAACAGGCCTCCTTGACCGCGAATCGCTTGGCGTAGCTCGCCGCCCGCCCCGCGCGCCGGTCCGATCGCGCGCGCTCGACGTCGGTGAAGACGCGGTGGGTGAAGCGGTCGCCGAACCTCTCGAGACTCTTCTCGATGCGGCGGATGTCGATCAGGTCGCTGCCGATGCCGATGATCATGAACCGCCAATAGCGCGCCCGGCGGCGGGCCGCCAGCGTCCCGTCAGGCGAGGCCGCGGGCCTTGTCCATCAGGCGCCGCATTTCCCGTATGGCCGGGGTCAATCCCGTGAAAATCGCCTCGCCGACCAGAAAATGCCCGATGTTCAGCTCGACGACCTCGGGAATGGCGGCGATCGGCTCCACGTTGTCGTAGGCCAACCCGTGGCCGGCATGGCACTCGAGCCCCAGCGACGCGCACGCCGACGCCGAACGCCGCAAGCGCTCGAGCTCGACGATCCGTTCCGCCCCCTCGATCTCGCAGTAGTGCCCCGTGTGGAGTTCGACCACCGGGGCACCGAGACTCGCGGCGGCTTCGAGCTGGCGCATGTCGGCGGCGATGAACAGGGACACGCGGATACCCGCGTCGCGCAGACGCGCCACCAGCGGGCGGAGGTGGTTGTGTTGGCCCGCCGCGTCCAGTCCGCCTTCCGTTGTCCGCTCCTCGCGCCGCTCCGGTACGAGACAGGCCGCGTGCGGGCGAACCTTCAGCGCCAGCGCCACCATCTCCTCGGTCGCCGCCATCTCGAAGTTCAGCGGCAGGCCGACCTCGTCCTTCAGCCGCGGGATGTCGGCATCGACGATGTGGCGGCGGTCTTCCCGCAGATGCGCCGTTATGCCATCCGCCCCCGCCTCGGCCGCCAGCTTCGCCGCCCGGACAGGGCATGGCGCGTGCCCGCCCCGCGCATTGCGAACGGTCGCGACGTGATCGACGTTCACTCCAAGACGAAGACGGCGCGTGGACATGGGAAAACTCGCGAATTCGGGATATCGACGAGGCCGACTGTAACGGCCCGCCGTCCCGCCAAGGCTTCGAACTTGTCCGGATTGTGGTCTGCCCTACTGGGTGCGTTGAGCCACGAAACCGCCCGGACGCATCGCGACCCGCCCGCCGCTTTCGTAGAGGAAACAAGGCACCAGCTGCGTGTTTCCGCCGAACATCTGGATCAACCCGGCCGTGCATAGGCGAATCGCCTCAGCCTCCGCCGCCGCGGCGCTGGAGCCGTATGCGACGAACCAGACACCGTAGATGCTCAGCGCCACGGCCACCGGCGATCCGCGGGCGGCGACCAGCGTGTACTGACTCGTCAGCGTGTTGGCGTCCTGCGGCGAAATGAAGGGCACGTTGCGCGCGTCGGCCGGCGCGCCGCTGGTCACCCGCAACCGCGCCTGCGGCTGCGGCTGGTTGTTGCCGGTCAGGCGGCCATCGACGGCATACAGGAAGCAGGCAGAGCCGGCGATGAACTCGCAGGCCTCGAGCGCCCGCCGCGCCTGATCGCCGCTGCCGTCGTGATCGGGTCTGGCGGAATGAACGCCACTGGCATGCACCGCCAACGCCCAGGGGCGCCCCAGCCCGATGATCCAGCGCGCGATCGGGCTGAAGTTGGCACCCACGTAAGGCACCCGATCGGCGTCGAACGCGGCGCCCGCGGTGGAGCCCTGGAGACGCTCCGGGGAGGTCGTCGATGCCACCGGCGCCGGCGCGGGAGGCGCTGGCGCGGTGGGCACGGGAGTGGTGGGCACGGGCGTAGTGGGCACGGGTGCCGGCGACGGTGCCGCCCGTCTGAGGGCCGCCAGGCGCGTCCTGGCCAGCGCCGCGAAGGTCCCCGACGGATACTGGGCGAGGTACGCCTCGAATTCGGCCGCGTCTTTCGAATCCTTGATCGAACTCCAGAACAGACGCTCGGCGTCCGCGCCCGCCCCGCCTCCGGGCACGTCGGCGGCCGGAGGCGCTCCAACCGCCGGTCGCGGCGGCGCCGGCGATATCGCTCCCGCCAGCATCACATCCCCGAGCAGGGAGGAGTTGTCCCACGGCAACTGCTTGCCATCGGTCGCGCGCAGGACTTCGGCACGAACGCGTCCGACCACTTGACGGACATCGAGTCCCGGCGTCCGGACGTGACGCGCCAGCGCCGCGGCGAACGGGCTGTTGGCGCCCTGCCCGTCGACGGCCACGTTGTCGGGGCTGGTCGAATAGACGATCAGCGTTCCGGATTCGGCGGCCTGCATCTGCGCCAGGCCACTGGCCGCGACCTTGCCTCTCGTCGTGGCGAGCGACCGCATCGAGCGCACGAACGGATTGTCTCGACAGGCGTCGAGGAAAACCAGCCGCACCTGGGCACCCGACAAGGCAGTCATGATCCGCTGCAGGTCGATCGTTTCGTCGACCAGATCCCGCTCGTGCTTCAACTGCGCGTCGACCGGCACCAGATGGTTCTCGCCGCGCACCTGCAGTCCGTGTCCGGCGTAGAAGAACAGGGCCCGCGAGGCCCCCTCGGCGCTCTCGGCGAACCGCCGCAGGGCCTGCCGGAACCCGGCCCCATCGACGTCGATCGCGAGCTGCGTCTCGAAGCCAAGCGCCTTCAGACTTTCCGCGATGAGACGTGCGTCGGCGGCCGGATTCTTCAACGCGGCAGCGCCGGTGTACGCGCCGTTGCCGACGACGAGCGCCACCTGCCGCGCGCCCTGGGCTTCCGCCCGCGTGCCAATGCCCGACATCGCGACCGTGAACAGAATTCCGGCAACGAACAGCGCGGCGAACCGCATGGCCAACCCTCCTCGCTACATCCGCGCCCGCTCGACGGAATTGACCGCGGGCGTCGCCCGGAGAGCCGCGGTGATGTCGGCGAGATGACGAACGTCGGCGACTTCAATGTCGAGCAACATATCGAAGAAGTCCGTCGAACGGTTCACGATCTTCAGATTGCTGATGTTGCCTTCGTTGCGCGCGATAACCGTCGACAGGCTGGAAAGGCTGCCGGGCCGGTTGGCGACGGTGAGCCGCAGGCGCCCGACATGCGTGCCCGAGGCGTCGGTCCCGGTCTGCCAGGCCACGTCGATCCATCGCTCGGGCGTGTCCCCGAAGCTCTCCAGCGTGTCGCAGTCGATCGTGTGGATGGTCACGCCCTTGCCCGTCGTGATGATGCCGACGATGCGATCGCCGGGCAGCGGATGGCAACAGCGGGCGAAATGGACGGCCATACCCGGAATCAGGCCGCGAATTCCGATCGAGGGGTCCTTGCCGCCGGCCTGGTCGCCGCCCTCGCGCAGGCGCGCCCGGGCCCGGGCCCGGGCGAGCGGCACGACCTCGGCGCCGGACTTCGTGCGCTGCGTCTTCAGTCGCGGATAGACCGCGACCACCACGTCGCGCGCCGACACCAGCCCCGCCCCGACCGCGGCCGCCAGATCGTCGACGCTGGCCTGCTTGAAGTTGGCCAGCACGTCGTGAAGGCCCTTCTCGCCGAAGGTTTCGCCGTTGTCCTCGAACGAGCGCGACAACAGCGAGCGGCCGAGCACGACGTACTGCTCGCGCTGCCTGGTGCGCACGAAGCGCCGGATCGCGGCCTTGGCCTTGCCGGTCGCGGCGAAGCGCTCCCATTCCGGAGAAGGCGTCTGCGCCTTCGAGGTGACGATCTCGACCTGGTCGCCGTTCTTCAGCGCATTGCGCAGCGGCACGATGCGACCGTTCACCTTGGCGCCGACGCAGGTATCGCCGATGCGGGAATGGACGGCATAGGCGAAATCGATCGGCGTGGCGCCGCGCGGCAGCGAGATCAGCTCGCCCTTGGGCGTGAAACAGAACACCTGGTCCTGGAACATCTCCAGCCGCGTGTGTTCGAGAAACTCTTCCGGGCCGGAGGCCTTGTCGAGAATTTCGAGCAGCTCGCGAAGCCAGCGGTACTGCCGCCCGTCGGTGTTGGCGGCGCCCTCCTTGTAGAGCGCGTGCGCCGCCACGCCGTGCTCGGCCTCGGCGTGCATCTCGCGCGTCCGGATCTGCATCTCGATGCGCTGGTTCAGCGGGCCGAACACGCCGGTATGCAGCGAGCGGTAGCCGTTTGGCTTGGGGTTGGAGAGGTAGTCCTTGAAACGCTCGGGCACGACGCGGTAGGCGCCGTGGATCGCCCCCAGCGCCTGATAGCAGTTCGCGACGTTCCCGAGGACGATCCTGAACGCCATGATGTCGGACAGCTGTTCGAACGAGACGTTCTTGCGCTGCATCTTGCGCCAGATCGAGAAGGGCGTCTTCTCCCTGCCCGTCACTTCCGCGTCGAGTCCGGCCGTCGTCAGCGTGCGTTGCAGCTCCAGCACGATGCTCGGCACCAGATCGCGACCCTGTTCCCGGAGATACGCCAGGCGCACGAGCACCGACGCGCGGCCCTCCGGGTTGAGTTCGGCGAACGCCAGTTCCTCGAGTTCGTCCTTGAGGTCCTCCATGCCGATGCGCGAGGCGAGCGGCACGTAGATGTCCATGGTTTCGCGGGCGATGCGCCGGCGCCTCTCCGGATCGCCGATATGCTCGAGCGTGCGCATGTTGTGCAGCCGGTCGGCCAGCTTCACCAGCAACACGCGGATGTCGTCGGACATCGCGAGCACGAGTTTGCGGAAGTTCTCGGCGTGCTGGGTGTGGTCGGACTGGAGTTCCAGGCGCGACAGCTTGGTGACTCCGTCGACCAGGCGGCCGATCTTGGGGCCGAACAGCGACTCGATTTCCTCGATGGTGGCGTCGGTGTCCTCGACCGTGTCGTGCAGCAGCGCCGTGACGATCGAGGCACTGTCGAGCTTCATTTCGGTCAGGATGCCCGCGACCTCGAGCGGGTGCGAGAAATACGGGTCGCCCGAAGCGCGCTTCTGGGCGCCGTGCTTCTTGAGCCCATACACATAGGCACGGTTCAGCAGATCCTCGTCCGCCGCGGGATCATACGCCTTGACGCGTTCTACCAGTTCGAATTGACGGATCATGCGCGCCATGGCGGTCGGAACCTCCGGCGGAAACTATACCCGCCGGCCCGCCTCTCGTCACGGACGCCCGGCATCCGTGAATCGAAAGCGCGCCGGTTCTGGACCGACGCGCTCCGGATACCGGCGGCCAAAGACTATGGCTGGTCGCTTTCGTCGTATTCGTCCGCGCTCGGCAGGGCACGCGGCTGGGCCGCCTCGGCACCCTGCTGGGCGAGCGTGGCGGCCAGTTCCTGCTCCAGCTCGAGCAATTCGCCGCCCTCCTCCGGACGATCCACGTCGGCATGCTTCTGCAGGCCCGTGATGATCGATTCCCGCAGGACTTCGAGATTGACCCTGGTTTCGGCGATCTCGCGCAACGCCACCACGGGGTTCTTGTCGCGGTCGCGATCGATCATCAGCGGCGCGCCGGCAGTGATGTCGCGCGCGCGCTGCGAGGCGAGCATCACCAGATCGAAACGGTTCGGCACCTGCACGATGCAGTCTTCGACGGTCACGCGAGCCATCGGCATACTCCTGGAGCGAAGGGATCGAGGGTCATAATGTTACCCGTTCCGCTTGGCAAGCCCCCGAGTCGCCGACGACAGGACAATCGGGCGGTCCCGCCTCGCGCGCCCGACCATTCACGTCGTCGGCCGAGACCCGACCGCCATCGCGTCGAGGCCGCGACGCCGGCCAGGCGCCTGTCGGGCTATCCCGGTTGTCCGGTCGACACCCCCCACTCCGACGTTTCGGCCGGACAGGCCCGGACAACGGCCGGACAACGCGTCGATTGGCCGGACAAGGCCCACGTACGGCGGACAACCGCCGGGCAGCGCCCGGACACGGGGCCGAAACACCGGACGGAGTGCCGCCGTCGCCGGACACCCGGGAGTCCACGCCGGACGGCAACGCCGGCCTGAACCAACATGCGGCGTATAGGAAAATCGATATAGACGTTGGCTGTCACGGAGAATCGCCCTCCATGTTTCGTCTATAATATACACTATAGATTATACATAGACATCCGTCAAGACGCCAACTGCCATCGACCCCGGCAATCAGGTGAGCGCCGTCCCGGCTCCGGAGCAGCTGTCGGGTCGATGGAAACCCTGCCGATGGCGCACCGACCGGGCGCGCGCCAGTCCACTGGCGCTCATGGCCAGCGTCCCTGATGGCCCATACGGCGGTGAAGATGCGCCACTGGAGTGGCGCGCTCCCGGATTTTACCGGTCTGGCGAGGTCTTTACCGGTTCGAGGTCGTGCCGAGGCCCTGGCGCCACGTTCGCCCGATTGCGTGTGCTATCGACCCGGGCAATCAGGCGAGCGGCGTGATCGATCCGACGGCTTCGTGCGAGCCGTGCGGCCGGCACCCCGGTTCGTCTCGACCACGGCGAGGTCCGGCGGCGCGCGCGGTTCGGATCCGTGGACCCGCCGCGCAACGGGCGCCGCACTGGAGCGCCTTCGTCAGCCCCGACATCACGCGAGACGTTCGATGTCCTGCCCCGGTGGCAGGCGAGCGATCAGCCGCGCGATTGTCTCTCCGGTCACCGGATGGCTCCAGCCCGGCGCGAGATCGGCGAGCGGCAACAGGACGAAGGCTCGCGAATCCAGCCTCGGGTGCGGCAACCGCACGCTTCCGTCGCGGATTTCGTCGCCATAGGCAAGAAGATCGAGGTCGACCCACCGCGGCGCGTTCGGTTCGCGCCGCACGCGCCCGAGACGGTCTTCGACACGATGCAAGCCCGCCAGCAAGGCTTCCGGCCCCAAACCCGTCGCGACCTCGGCCACCGCGTTGACGTACCACGGCTGGTCGGACGCCGGCACCGGCGCGCTGCGATACCAGCCGGACAAGGCCACGCAGCGCGCACCGATCGTCGGCAACATGGCGAGTGCCCGCATCAGGGTGCGCCGCGGCGAGCCGAACACGGGATGGTCGAGGTTCGCACCCAGCCCGACATAGACACTGGCGGCGCCGGTCACAGTCGCCCAGCCACAAAATGTGGGGCGAATCGGCCCGCGACACACGACATATCCACACCTTGCCTCACTTCGACCTATCCTCTACAGTGGGTTATGGTTTAGTGAGTGAAATCGATGCCATCGTCCGGGCCCATATGGTCCTTGGCCGGCAGCCAAAGCGATAAAAATGTATTCACCTCTCCGCGATGCATAGGAACCGGCCATGAAAGCCCATTTTTATCAGGAAGAACGTGTAGCGCTGTTCATCGATGGTGCAAACCTCTACTCGGCCGCTCGCGCGCTCGGCTTCGACATCGACTACCGCAAGCTTCTGAAGGTCTTCCGCGAGCGCGGTCGCCTGATCCGCGCCTACTACTACACCGCGCTGGTCGAGGATCAGGAATACTCGCCGATCCGGCCGCTGGTCGATTGGCTGGACTACAATGGCTACACGATGGTGACCAAGCCCACCAAGGAATTCACCGACGCCATAGGGCGCCGGAAAATCAAGGGCAACATGGACATCGAGCTGGCCGTCGACGTTCTCGAGATGGCCGAGCATCTGGACCATGTGATCGTCTTCTCCGGCGACGGCGACTTCCGCCGGCTGGTCGAGGCGGTGCAGCGCCGGGGCCTGCGCGTTTCGGTCGTCAGCACGATCAAGTCGGCGCCGCCGATGGTCGCCGACGAGCTCCGCCGCCAGGCCGACGAGTTCATGGAACTGGCCGAGCTGGCGCCGCTGATCGCCCGCGCTGCTTCCGATCGTCCGATGCGCCAGGGTCAGCCGCGCGGCGACGGCGACGAAGACCAGATGGTGCGTAACGCCTGATCGGTGCCGCTCCGGAAATCGACACGAAGGGGGCTGCGGCCCCCTTCTGCTTTTGCGTATGCTGTCGTCGTGACCAACCCAGCCGCTTCGACCTATACGCCACCGCCGCGCGACTGCGACCGTTGCCCGCGCCTGCACGGCTTTATCGCCGGCCATCGCGTCCGGTTTCCCGACTGGCACAACGCGCCGGTCCCCTCCTTCGGGTCGCTCTCCGCGCGACTGGCGATCGTCGGCCTGGCGCCAGGCCTGCGCGGCGCCAACCGGACGGGCCGCCCCTTCACCGGCGACCATGCCGGCGACCTGCTCTACGGCACGCTCTTGAAGTTCGGTCTGGCGCGCGGCACGTTCGCGGCCCGCCCCGACGACGGACTTGAACTGCTCGATTGCCGGATCGCCAACGCCGTGCGCTGCGTGCCGCCCGAGAACAAGCCCACGCCGGCCGAGTTCACGGCCTGCCGCCCGTTTCTGGTCGAGGAGCTGGCCGCGATGCCCGACCTCCGGGTGATCGTCGCGCTCGGCAAGGGCTCGCACGACCAGGTGCTGCGCGCGCTCGCGGTGAAGCCCGCAGCCGCCTATCCGTTCGTCCACGGACGCCAACACGTCTTGCCGTCGGGCACGATGCTTGCCGACAGCTATCACTGCTCTCGCTACAACACGAACACGCGCCGGCTGACCGAGGCGATGTTCCACGACGTCTTCCGGGACGTGGTCGCGCGCCTGGCGGAGGGTTGATCCGATGTGGAGACCGCCCGTCCCGCTGATCGATGCCGCTCTGGCACACTATTGCCAGGCCCATCGGGCCTATCACGATGCCCACCATGTCGAGGAACTGCTCGGCCTTGCCGAAGCCCACGCGCCCGATCTGTCGGAAGCGGAAGGCCTCGCGATCCTGTTCCACGATGCCGTCTACGTGCCGGGAGCCCCACACGGCGTGAACGAGGACCTGTCGGCCCGGATCATGGACGCCACCGTCGCCGCGCTCGTTCGGGCCGGACGCATCGAGAGCCCGTCGCGCGAGGTTCTCGACGTAGCCGCCGCCATCGTCCGCGCCACGACCCACGCCGAGCCACCGCCGGCGTTCGCCGCCCGGGTGTGCGATCTCGATCTCTGGCGCCTCGCCGCGCCGTGGGAAGACTTCCAGCGCCACGCGCTCGGCATCCGCCACGAATATCTGTTCCTGCGCGGCGACGACGCGTCGTTCTGGGCCGGCCGCCACGCGTTCTACCGGGCGATGCTGGAGAAACCGGCACTCTTCTCCACGCGCTACTTTCGCGAACGCTTCGAACCGGCGGCGCGCGACAACATGCGGCGCGCGCTGGCGGCGTAGCCGAAATCCAGACTCTCCCGACTACGACGGCTCCGCCAGCGCGGCATCCACGGCGGTCTTCACCTCCACCGACATCGGCGCCACCCGACTCGGCCAGGCCTCGCGGACGCTGCCGTCGCGGCCGATCAGATACTTGTGGAAATTCCAGCGCGGCGCAGCGCCTTCGCCGAGCTCGGCCGTGATCCAGCGATAGAGCGGATGGGCACCGGCGCCGACCACGGTCTGCTTCGCCGTCATCGGAAACGTCACGCCGAAACTCGTCTCGCAGAACCGTCGGATAGCTGCCTCGCTGCCCGGCTCCTGGGCACCGAAATCGTTGGAAGGCACGCCCAGAACGACCAGGCCGCCGGCTTGTCGGTCGGCATGAAGCTCCTGGAGGCCGCCATATTGCGGCGTGAATCCGCAGGCCGAAGCGACGTTGACCAGCAACACCGGCTTGCCGGCGAAGTCCCGCATCGGCATCGGTTTGCCGTCGATGGACAGGAAGTCGAAATCCCAGGCGGACATGTGCTGCTCTCCGGCGTGGCGACGACGATCGTCGATCAGGTGTCGGTATCGTAGCGCTGTTCGAGCCACGGATCGCCCTCGTTGTGATAACCGCGCACCTCCCAGAAGCCCGGCTTGTCGTGCAGGCTGAACTCGATGCGCTTGATCCACTTGGCGCTTTTCCAGAAATAGAGCTTCGGAATCACCACCCGCACCGGCCCGCCATGCTCGGTCGAGATCGTTTCGCCGTTCCAGTGCGTGGCCAGCAACACGTCCTCGTCGTCGAACGCCGCCAGCGGCACGTTGGTCGTGTAGGTGTCGAAGGCGTGGAAAACGACGTAGCGCGCGTCCGCCTTCGGGCGAACCACCGACAGGAGGTGCCGGGCCGACATGCCGCGCCAGTCGTTGTCGTAGCGCGACCATGCCGTGACGCAGTGGATGTCGCTGCGCATCGCCGTCGCTGGCTCGTCGGTGAACGCCCCCCAGTTCCACGTCGTCGGATTCTCGACCAGCCCGTCCACGGTCAGGCGCCAGGCGCTCGTCGGAATATCGGGCTGGACGCCGAGATCGAGCACCGGCCAGTTCGTCACCAGGCGCTGCCCCGGCGGCAGCCTTTGCACGCGGCGCGGATCCGCCGTGCCTGTCAGCAGCCGTCCTTCGTCGGCCCAGCGCTTCTTGCTGTCGATCAGCTTCCCCTTGAGTCGTCCCAGCAGGCCCGGTTGCTCGTCGGCCATGTCTCACTCCGTTTCCCGGCGTCGCGGCGCGAACGCCGCCGGCTGCGTTCCCCGCAGGATTGCTCCCGCGACGTGCCGATGCAGCGCCCGTGCGTCCGGCGCGTCGCCCCGCATCAGTCCGGCGAGCGCGAGCATGACGATGCCGTGAATCGCCGCCCACATGCCATATCCGGTCAGGCGCGCATCGCCGTCGATGACGCCGGCTCGCTTCAGTTCCTCGCTGGACTGCGTGATGAAGCGCCGCGCCCGCGCGGACTCGCGCGCGAGTTCGGCGTGTTCGAGTTCGACCGGTTCACGCAAGTCGAACATCAGACGATAGTCGTCGGGTCGGGCGAGCGCGAAATCGACGTAGGCGATGCCGAGCTTGCGGGACCGGACGAGCACGTCGGTCTCGCCGTCGATCGCCCGCTCCAGCGCGTCGGCAAAGCGCCCGAAAGCCGAGGCCCGGACGATCACCAGGATCTCCGCCTTGTTGTCGAAGTAGCGGTAGGGCGTCTTCGGGCTGCACCCGAGGTCCTCGGCCAGCTGGCGCATCGTGACGCCCTCGTAGCCGTGCCGCGCGAAGCGCTCGGTCGCGGCCTTGCACAGCGCGTCGCGGAACTCCGCGATGTCCTCCGGCGACAGTATCTTCGGCACGTCGCTACGCCCGGCGGCTACAACGCATGGCCAGGCTCGCCGAGCGGAAAATCGCCGACCGACGCCAGCACGTCGGCCCGCCAGCGATGCAGCGGATCGTCGCGCTCGATCAGCCGGAGTTCGGAAATCGAACGCGCCCAGAGAAAGCCGCCAAGAACGGCGAAGTCGGCGTAGCCCGGTCGCTCCCCACCCAGAAACCGCTGGCGCTGGATCGTCTGCCGGGCGGGCTCCATCGTCCGGCGGAAGCGGGCGATCTTGCCGTCCGCGTCCTCGCGCATCGCGTCGAGCGTCATGGACGCCTTGGTCTCTCGGTCCGCCTTGAAATAGGGCTGGTCGGCGATCGGGATGTGGTCCCATGTCGGTGGCCACAGCAGCAGCCGCAAGGCACCCAGCATCTCGACGTCCGCCCAGCGATTGACGAACAGCGCCGCTCCCCGCCCCGCCTCGCCGCCGAACAGCGACGGACGGTCCGGCCACGCGTCCTCCAGATGGCAGGCGATGGCCCAGCTGTCGTGGATCCAGCGGCCCGCGTCGACCAGCACCGGCACCAGGCCCTGGCCCGACGGTCCGAGCCTGTCCTTCTCGCCGTAGCCGATCGGCACGCGCTCGTAGTCGAGGCCCTTGTGACGCAGCGCCAGACGCGCGCGCCACACGAACGGACTGGGTTCGCGGCCTTCGTTGATCCGCAGGACGTAGAGTTGAAGGGACATGGCCTGACCGGTTTGCTCGTGCGGGTTCGTCGCGGCGCGCTCGGAATGCCTCGCGTCAGGCGGTTTCCTCGAACAGCTCGCGGCCGATCAACCAGCGTCGGATCTCGCTGGTGCCGGCGCCGATCTCGTAGAGCTTGGCGTCGCGCAGCAGGCGACCGGTCGGGTAGTCGTTGATGTAGCCGTTGCCGCCCAGGATCTGCATGGCGTCGAGCGTCATCTGGGTTGCCTTCTCGGCCGCGTACAGGATGGCGCCGGCTGCATCCTTGCGCGTGGTCTTGCCCGCGTCGCAGGCCTTGTTCACCGCGTACACATAGGCCTTGCAGGCGTTCATGGTCGTGTACATGTCGGCCAGCTTGCCCTGGATCAGCTGGAACGTCCCGATCGGCTGGCCAAACTGCTTGCGCTCGTGGACATAGGGAACGGCGATATCCATGCAGCTCTGCATGATGCCGAGCGGCCCGGCGGCCAGCACCGCGCGTTCGTAGTCGAGGCCCGACATCAGCACGTTGACGCCCTTGCCGACACCACCCAACGCGTTTTCCTCGGGTACCTCCACGTCCTCGAACAGGAGTTCGCCGGTCGAGGAACCACGCATGCCGAGCTTGTCGAGCTTCTGGGCCACCTTGAAGCCCTTCCAACCCGTCTCGATGATGAAAGCCGTGATCCCGCGCGGCCCCGGCGCCGGATCGGTGCGGGCATAGACCACGATCACCTGCGCGTCGGGACTGTTGGTGATCCACATCTTGGTGCCGTTGAGCACCCAGCGATCGCCCTTCTTCTCGGCCTTCAGCTTCATCGACACGATGTCCGAACCGGCGCCCGCTTCGCTCATCGCCAGACTGCCGACGTGCTCGCCGTTCATCAGTTTGGGCAGATAGCGGCGCTTCTGCTGGTCGCTCCCGTTGCGCCGGATCTGGTTGACGCACAGGTTGGAATGCGCGCCGTAGCTCAGGCCGACGGCCGCCGAGGCGCGGCTGATTTCCTCGACCGCGATCGCCTGTTCGAGATAACCGAGACCGGTGCCGCCATATTCCTCCTCGACGGTGATGCCGAGCAGGCCCATCGCACCCATGCGCGGCCACAGCTCGCGCGGGAAACGGTCGTTCCTGTCGATTTCCGCCGCGATCGGGGCCACCTCCTCGGCGGCGAAGCGCTGGACCTGCTCGCGGATCGCCTCTGCGGTTTCGCCCAGGCCGAAGTCGAACGCCGGCAGACGGTTCGCAATCATTGCCTCAACTCCCGAACATCCCATGGCGGAGCAACCCGCCCCGGCCGCCCGAGTCTAACGACCGGACAGGCGCGACGCTACAGCAGGAAAATCGCCGCCAACCCGAGAAACGCCACGAACCCGACCACGTCGGTCACCGTTGTCAGGAACACCGTCGACGACACCGCGGGATCGATCCCGGCGCGCTTCAGCCCGAGCGGAATAAGCGTCCCCGCCAACCCGGCGGCGACCAGATTGATGACCATCGCGGCCGCGATGATCATCCCGATCCTCAGGTCGTGGAACCAGACCCACGTCACCACGCCGACGAGGACGGCGAACATGAGGCCGTTGGCGCCACCCACCGCGACTTCCTTGGCCACGAACCTCGCGGCGTTCGCCACCGTGAGTTCACCCATGGCCAGGGCTCGAACCGCGACGGTGACGGTCTGCGTGCCGGCGTTGCCGCCCATCGACGCCACGATCGGCATCAGGACGGCCAGCGCGACGATTTTCTGCAGCTCGGCCTCGAACTGCCCGATGACCGCCGACGCGAGCAGCGCCGTTCCCAGGTTCACCAGCAACCACCAGAAGCGCTGCCGTGTCGTCCGGATCACCGGCGCGTGAACGTCGCCCTGAGCGACACCGCCGAGGCGCAACAGGTCATCTTCGGCTTCCTCGTCGATGACGTCGAGGACGTCGTCGACCATGATCACCCCCAACAGCCGGTTTTCCTCGTCGACGATGGGGCAAGACACGAGATTCTGGTCGCGGAACACATGCGCCACTTCCGCCTGGCCGGCGGAAACCGGAATCGAGGGAATCTCGGGATCGAGGATGTCGCGGACCGGGACCGGGCGCTTGGTGCGCAGCATGCGGCCGAGGGAAATCGCGCCCACCAGGCGGCGCTGATCGTCGACGACGAACAAGTCGTAGACGTCGTCGGGCAGATCGCGCGCCTCGCGGCAATGGTCGATCACCTCGCCGACGGTCCAGGTGTCGGGAACCGCGACCAGCGCGCGCTGCATGAGGCGTCCGGCCGTCCCCTCGGGGTAGGCCAGCGTTTCCTCGATCGCTGCGCGATCGGCCGCCGGAAGCCCCGCGAGAACCTCCTCGCGCTCCGCGGCCGACAGATCCTCGATGATGTCGGCGGCATCGTCGGTGTCGAGTTCGCGCGCCGCCTCGACGATCTCGCTCGGGTCGAGCTCCTCGAAGACGGTGTCCCTGATCGCGTCGTCCAGCTCGACCAGCGTTTCGGGATCGAGGTCGCGCTTCAGGATGCCGAACAGCTGGGTCCGCTCCTCGCGCGGAACCTGCTCCAGCAGATAGGCGACGCCGGCCGGCGACATATCGGACACGGCCGCCCTGATCGCCTCGATCCGGCCGTGCTCGAGGTCGTCCCGTACCGTCTGCACCAGCGAGGGCGGCACCTCCTCGAGGGCATCGACCTGATCTTGAGCGGTGGTTCTTGCGTCGGTCATGTCACACCATCGGGACGCGGCACCGCCTCCCTACGCGAGGTGGGGCGTTCGGACCAGCGATACCGGTCAACGTCGTTGCGCAGGAGAAAGGGCCGCCCGAAGGCGGCCCCATGTCGCGTAGACCAGTCACGATTGAACGAATGGTGCGGCCAAGAAGACTCGAACTTCCACGGGTTGCCCCACTAGCACCTCAAGCTAGCGCGTCTACCAATTCCGCCATGGCCGCATTCCATCGCATCGCCGCGCCGGGAACCGGAGTTCCCTGCAGGCCGCGCGGGAGATAGCAAATCGGACCCGCCGGAGCAAGGCAAGCCGACATGTCCGCCGACGATACTGGAGCAATCGGTCCCGAACCGCCATATTGGCCGCAATGAACACCCCCGAACAGCCGGAATGGCGGATCGAAGCGAGCCCCGTGCCCTATCCGGAGGCCGTGGCGGCGATGGAGTCGCGCGTCGCCGCGATCCGCGCCGGCGACGCCCCCGAACTGGTCTGGCTGCTGGAGCACCCTCCCATCTACACCGCCGGCACCAGCGCGCGCGGCGTCGACCTGCTCACGCCGGACCGGTTTCCGGTCTTTTCCACCGGGCGCGGCGGTCAATACACCTATCACGGGCCCGGCCAGCGCGTGGTCTATGCTCTGCTCGACCTCAAGAGTCGCGGGGTCGGCGTCCACCGCTACGTGCGCCGGCTCGAGGAATGGACGATCGGGACGCTGGCCCGATTCAACGTCGTTGGCGAACGTCGCGAGGGCCGCGTCGGCGTCTGGGTGGTGCGTCCCGACAGACCCTTGCGCCCCGGACCCGACGGTACGCTTCATCCGGCCGAGGACAAGATCGCGGCCATCGGCGTGCGCGTGCGCCATTGGGTCGCGTTCCATGGTCTCGCGATCAACGTCGAGCCCGACCTGTCGCACTTCGCCGGCATCGTTCCCTGCGGCATCGCTGGCCACGGCGTCACGTCGCTCGTCGATCTCGGGTTGCCCGTAACGATGGCCGACGTCGATGTCGCGCTGCGGGCGGCGTTCGATGAAGTGTTCGGACCCGCCGTCGAGGTGCCATGATCGGACGGATTCGCCGCGCGATCTCCGAATTCCGCCTCCGTCGGCGAATCGCCGGCCTCACGGCGGATCAACGGACGGTCCTGCTGGCTGCCTCGATCCACGAAGCGGTGCCGTTCCAGGGCGAAGGGGTCCACGTTTTCCTGCGCGACGAGCGCATTCCCCGATCCGAAGCCTATGTCTGCTCGCTTGGCGAGATCGGACCACGAGACGCCGAGGACTGGCTGATCGCCGAGGTGCTTCGTCGCGAACCGGCGCATCCCGCGCTCGCCGACACCGTCCGGAAGTAGCGGCCCGCCCGTTCAGGCCGGCCCGGTCTTGAGACGATAGCGGAAGTCGCAGTACGCCGCGCCGCCCATGATGGTCTGGGTTCGCTTGAACTCGACGTCGCCGGCACCAACCTCGGCAATGTCGAAGTCGATCTCGCACAGCAGCATGCGACCGAGCTCCGGCTCGCCCAGTTCCCTGAAGAAATCGGCGTAGCCGCACCGGGTCACGTTGTAGTCCCGGACGGCGGGCGTGTCGGCCAGCATCTCGCGGTCGATCGTGGCGCCAATACGTGGTCGCAAGTCGGCCCAGATGGCATCGAACCGCGCCCGCGGGCCACCACCGTGCTCCTCGCCAACCCGCCGGTAGACGTCGCGCGACCACTCCCGCAGGGCGTCGCCAACCAGTTTCTCGGCCTTGGCGGCCCCCAGTTCGGCCCGCAGCGCCTGCAAAACCGGGACCAGCACTCTGGCCTGGAGCTTCACCTCGTCGAGAAGGGAAAGTTCGGACGAATTGCCGGACGACATGATCGATCTCCATGATTGCTGCCCGTTGCCGGACGGATGTCGCGACCGGCCTCACGCCAGGCGCCTCGCGATGGCCTCCGCCGCCGACGCAACGGGGACGATCTCGACGGCCACGTCGTCGACGCGCGCCAACGCGGGTCCCCCGCGACACGCCGCAACGAACGCGTCCACCGCCGTCGCCGTTCCGACCGCCCACGCGACGACGCTACCGTCGGCGCGATTGGCCGCATGGGCATCGACACCGATGTTTGCCGCAGCGTTCGACGCCCAGGCACAGTAGCCGACGCCTTGCACGCGGCCCCTGATCGCGAGGCGAACCGATTTCCGATTGTCCATACCCGCACTACACCACGACGCCGTCGCGATTTCATCCCCGACCAGCAGCACCGATGGCATTTCGGCCATCGCGAAACAGGATACGATGGGCTGCCGGGCCGTGATATACTGTCTGAGCGCTTACTTTTGAGAGACGTCTGGAGCGGAGAGAATCAATGACCGTCTACGGACCAGAGCCGGCCGGCCCCGGAAGCTACATGGGCCACTATCGCGCGATCATCGTGGACGTGAGCGATCCGCTCGGAAAGGCACGCCTGAAGATCGAGGTTCCGGCTGTCTTCGCGCTCGACAAATCCGCATGGGCTCCCTTGCTTCAGCCCCCCAACTACCAACAGGTACTCGAGGGCGTGTCCGCCGAAGGCGGCCGCAAGGGCGCGCAGGTCGGGGAGCATTGCATGGTGGTGTTCGAGAACGGCGATCCGGCCTATCCGATCGTCGTGGGTCTCTACACGCCCTGAACCCGATCGTCGCGGCACGGGGCCGCGACGCCGCTCACGCGAACTCGAGAATCTTCTGATCCACGCGCAGGCTTTCGCCGGCTTGCGCGTGCAGCTTGCCGATGGTGCCGTCGCGCGCCG
>CAMDVZ010000023.1 GCA_945878895.1 Caenispirillum bisanense
ACGGCCCCTGGTAGAATTCGCCGGCACCGCGCAGCTTGATCGACCCCAGGGTCGCGCCGAGATCGAACTGGCGGAACACGTCGCCCTCGGTGATCGCCACTCCGCCGCCACGGTCGTAGATGCGGCGCGCCTCGGCATCGACACCGACCAGCCGGGCGCCGGTCTGGAGGTCGCGCGACAAGGCGCGCGCGACCGGCGTGCCAAAACGCGCCAACCGCTCGCCCGACGCCACCAGCCGTTCCCAGGGCATCTGGCCGTGCCGGGCATGCAGCAGGCCCATGCCGCGGATCACCGGCAAGACCGATATGCCGCCACCACCGGCGGACGCCGCCGGAAAGACGATCGCCTCGATCTGGCGCTTGACGGGGTTGCTGACGAGGCAGACGCCGCCCGCGCCGAGGCTCGCCGAGGAGGGCAAGGTCGCCGCCAGGGTGAAGAACATCGCCACGGCGGCATCGGCGGCATTGCCGCCGCCGGTCAGGATGTCGCGCCCTGCCTCGGCGGCGCGCGGCTCGTCCGCCACAACTGCGCCAAAAAAGCCATCCACAAACCCGGGCTCGCCCTGTACCACCTTGCTGTCGCCGCATCCGGCGAGAGACAGGCACGCGGCGAACGCGGACGCGACGAGGGCAATGGTGCCGGCGTCGCGAAGCGGAGATCGAGGGGCGCCCATGGTCGGAAAACGCATCGTGGCCTTGTTCGTGGCTGCCGCAGTGGCGTGGACCGCCGTGGTGCCTGCGGTTCCGGCCCACGCGCAGCGTCGTGCCCTGCTTTTAGTCCGCGACGCCGAAATAGAAAACGGGATTCGCACCCTCGCGGGTCCGATCTGGCGCGCCGCCGGCCTCGACGCGGCGTCGATCGAGGTGCATCTGGTGCAGGATGGCGGCATCAACGCCTTCGTCGCCGGCGGCCAGCGGATATTCATCAACACCGGCCTGCTGATGCGCACCGAGACGGCCGGCCAGCTGATCGGCGTGCTGGCGCACGAGACCGGTCACATCAAGGGCGCCCATCTGGCCAAGCTGCAGGACGCCCTGCGCAACGCGACCGCCGAGGCGATCATCGAGCAGATACTGATGGCCGCGGCGATCGGCGTGGCGGCAGGCACCGCGTCGAACCGCGGCGCGGGCGTACCGGTAGAGCCCCGCGTTCTCGGCGGCGGGCAGAGCATGGCCTTGCAAGGCTTGCTGGGCTACACCCGCTCCCAGGAACAGCAGGCGGACATCGCCGGCGTGAGCTACCTCGAACGCGCCGGGATATCGCCGGTCGGGTTGCTGGAGTTCATGAAAATCCTGCAACAGCAGGAGCGGCTGGTCATCAGTCCGACCGCCGGTGGCTACAACCGCACCCATCCCCTGACCGGCGAGCGCATCGAGTTCCTCGAAGAGCAGATCCGCAAGTCGCGCGCCGTCAACGCCGCCGATCCGCCTCAGTTCAAGGAACTGCACGCCCGCATGGTGGCCAAGACGCTCGGCTATTTCGAGCCCGGACGGGCGTTGCAGAAATATGCCGTCAACGACCGCTCGGTTCCGGCCCGCTACGGCCGCGCCATGGCCCTTTGGCGCTCGGGACAGCCCGCCCAGGGCATCGCGGTGGTCGACGACCTGATTCGCGAGTTTCCGCGCGACCCCTACGTCCACGAACTGAAGGGCGACATCCTGAACGATTCGCAGCGCCCCGGCGACGCCGCCGGCGCCTACCAGAAGGCCGTCGACCTGTTGCCCTCCTCGCCGGCGTTGCGCCAGCAGCTCGCCGCCGCCCAGTTCAACGCCGGCCAGCCCGCGGCCGCGGTCCGCAATCTCGAGCATGTGGTGCGGGTCGAGGATCGCAACGCCTCGGCCTGGGATCTGATGGCACGCAGCCACGCCGCGCTCGGCAACCAGCCGATGACCGATCTCGCCACGGCAGAGTTGTTCCTGCTGCGCGGCGACAAGGCCGGCGCGGTGTTCAAGGCCGGGGCCGCCGAACGTGCCCTGCAGCGCGGCACGCCGGCCTGGCAGCGCGCGCTCGACATCAAGGCCGCCGTCGAGGCCGACCGACCGGTCCGCCGCTGAGAATCGCCGCTCCCGGCATGGTGATTGGGCACCGTGCGGCGGCGTGATAAATTGTTCCCACATCGAGCGGCGGGTTGCCCGCCGCGCAGGAGTTCCGAATGCGTCGTTTTCCCGTTCTCGCCGCCACCATCCTCGCCGCCCTGACGCTCGCCGGCCCCGCTTCGGCCCAGACCACCACGCTCGATCGCGCCGCCATCGAGAAGATCGTGCGCGAGTATCTGGTCAAGAACCCCGACGTGATCGTCGAGGCGATCGAGGAATACCAGCGCCGCGAAGCCGCCCAGAAGGGCGACCGTGCCCGTCTGGCGCTGACGGAGCGCAAGAAGGACCTGCTGGCCGACAGCATGACGCCGGTCGGCGGCAATCCGAAAGGCGACATCACGGTCGTGGAGTTCTTCGACTACAATTGCGGCTACTGCAAACGCGCCCACCCGACGCTGAAGGCGGTGTTGGCCGCCGATCCCAACGTGCGGGTGATCTACAAGGAATTCCCGATCCTCACCGAGGAGTCGCGGATCGCCGCCCGGATCGCCCTGGCCGCGGCTCGCCAGGGTAAATACATGGAGATGCATGCCGCGCTGATGGAAATCCGCGGCGCCATGTCGAGGGATCGCATGATGGAGGCGGCCCGCGAGATCAAGCTCGACATGGACCGGCTGGTCAAGGACATGGACCACGCCGATGTCGTGGCCAACCTCGCCGCCACCGCCGACCTCGCCAGGGCGGTCGGCGTCGAGGGCACCCCGGCCTTCGTGATCGGCGACCAGCTGATTCCCGGCGCGGTCGATGCCAAGACCATGAAGGCCGCCATCGCCAAGGCCCGCAAGGGCTGAGGCGACGGGCTCGGGGCCACGGGCGCCACGAGAGTTGAATTTTTCCCTTAAAATTCCCTTCCCCCGTTGGTGGCAGGACTGTCCGGGGAAAGTTGGTGAATCGCGTCCCAGACGTCGCGTGGGAAGCAAGTTCGAGCCGTGGTCGGCCCATGCTCTAATGGCGAAAAGCGTCGTGCTGCCATGATTCTTCCTTCTCCCCGCGAAGGCGCTACGGCATCTACACATCTCGCCCCTAACGAAAAAGCACTGTGCCACAATAACTTCTTCCCTTCCCCCGCTGGCGGGGGAAGGGAGAAAATCGCTGCGGCACAATGCTTTTTCGGTGCCAACGGAGATGTGTAGATGCCGTAGCGCGAAGGCGGGAGGAAGGTGGCGCGCAGCGCCGGATGAGGGGCTTCGCGGCCTGGCAAGCGGCATGTTCCCGCGAGCGTCGACGATGTCGTTGCAACATCGCGAAGCCCCTCATCCGCCCTTCGGGCACCTTCTCCCCTCATGCGAGGGGAGAAGGCTGTACCGCTGCGGCGCATCGTTTTTCGGTCATTCCAGGCTTGGGATACTCGACCGTCGGCGTGCGGTTCCAACGCGACGTCCGGAGCACCGCCGCCTACTGTCTCCGGACGCTCCTGCCGCCAGCGGGGATAAGGGAATTCGAAGCAAGGCGCGGTGGCTATCCTGGCCCCTATGGGGTTCAGTTCTCCGCGTCGGGCTGCTTCGAGGGTTGCGCGAGATCGAACGCCGGCAGTGCCTGGCAGGCGTCGAAGATGCGCGTGACCGCGGGGAAGCGCGCCAGATCGACGCCGAAGCGTTTGGCCGAGAACACCTGCGGCACCAGGCAGCAATCGGCGAGGCCCGGCGCGTCGCCGTGCGAGAAGCGGCCGGTGTCGCGATGGCCCGATAGCGACGCTTCGCAGGCCGCCAGCCCGACCTCGTTCCAGTGCCGTGCCCAGGCGAAGGCGCCGGCTTCGTCGACGCCGTGGTCGGCGCGGATCTTCGCCAGCACGCGCAGGTTTTGCAGCGGATGGATGTCGGCGACGCAGATCAGCGCCAGCGACCGCACCCGCGCCCGCCCCAACGGATCGCGTGGCAGCAACGGCACCGCGGGGTGGGTCTCCTCCAGGTATTCGAGGATCGCCATCGATTGCGCGATGACAGCCGGACCGTCGGGTCCATCGACCTCCAGCGCCGGCACCAGCGCCTGCGGATTGAGCGCGGCGTAGGCGCCGCCGCGCTGCTCGCCCTTGCGCAGATGCACGTACGCCAGCTCCGGCGCGATGCCTTTCAGGTTCAGCGCGATGCGCACCCGATGGGCGGCCGAGGAACGGAAATAGCCATGGAACTTCATTGCGATGTCTCCGTTCACGGCCTGGCCACGTAGCGCACGACCTTCTGATCGATGGCGCCGAAGATGGTCTCGCCGGCGGCGTCCAGCACCTCCAGCCGCACGCGATCGCCGAAGCGCATGAAGGGCGTGGTTGGCGCGCCGGTGTCGATGGTCTCGCGCACCCGCTTTTCGGCGATGCAGGAGCACCCGACCGAGGCATCGCGGTTGGCGACGGTGCCCGAACCGATCACCGAGCCCGCCTCCAGATGGCGCGTCTTGGCGGCGTGCGCGATCAGCTGGCCGAAGTCGAACGTCAGGTCGGTGGCCGCGTTGGGCTGGCCGAACGACACGCCGTTGAGGGATGACAACACCGGCAGGTTCAGACTCGCCCCGTTCCATGCGGTGCCCAGCTCGTCGGGCGTCGCGGCGACCGGCGCGAAGGCGGTCGCGGGCTTGCCGTGGAAGAAGCCGAAGCCCTTGTTCAGCTCGCCCGGAATCAGGTTACGCAACGACACGTCGTTGAGCAGGGTCACCAGCTTGATATGCCCGCGCGCTGCTTCGGGCGAGACGCCCATCGGCACGTCGTCGACGAAGACGCCGAGCTCGCTCTCGAAATCGATGCCCCACGCCTCGTCGCCCGCCTCGATGTCGTCGCGCGATCCGATGAAGCCGTCGGAGCCACCCTGGTACATTAGCGGATCGGTCCAGAAACTGGGTGGCAGTTCGACGCCGCGCGCCTTGCGCACCAGCTCGACGTGGACGACGTAGGCCGAGCCGTCGGCCCATTGATAGGCGCGCGGCAGGGGCGCCGCCGCCAGCGCCGGATCGAACGTGAAGGCCCCCGTCGCCGTGCCTGCTTCCAGGGCCGCGGCGACCGCGCGCAGTTTCGGCTCGGACTCCGCCCATGTATCGAGCGCCCGTTGCAGGGTCGGCGCGACTTGCGGCACCCTGACGGCCCGCGCCAGATCGCGCGACACGACGATCAGCGTGCCGTCGCGACCACCTTCTTTCAGTGTTCCCAGTTTCATCGACCGTCTCCCGCCATCGTCTATTCCGCCGCGCGCTTGATTTCGGCCGGCCGCCACGAGCGCACGTAGCCCTCGAACTCGACGCCCGCGGGCATCGCGGCGTACTCGATCGCGTCGCGCGTATCGACCATCACGGCCACCTCGTCGGTCTCCTTGCGCGCGCCTGTCGCCGCGGTCGCGGCCTGGAACGCCTTGGGGTGCGGACCGTGCGTGAAGCCCGAGGGATGCACCGTCATCATGCCGGGATGGATGTTGTCGCGGCTGAAAAAGCTGCCGCGGTGATAGAAGATGATTTCCTCGAAATCGTCGTTGTTGTGGAAGAACGGCAATTTCAGCGCCTCGGGATCGCTCTCGAAGGGCCGCGGCACGAAGGTGCAGACGACGAACCGCCCGGTCACGAAGGTCGAGTGGGCCGAGGGTGGCAGATGGGCGCGATGGCTCATCAGCGGACGGATGTCGCGCCAGTTGATCTTCAGCACGCTGAGGTCGCCGTGCCAGCCGACCGCATCCAGCGGATTGAACGGAAACGTCACGGTCGAGAGCGCGCCGCGCCGCTTCACGATCACGCGTGTCGTTTTCTCGTCCTGCTGGGCCCGGAACGCCTGGTCGAGCGCGGGCGTGTCGAGCATTGCGGGATCGAAGATCGCGTGGCGTCCGACGATGCCCTTCTCGGGCAGCCGGTAATGGTCGTTGGTCGCCTCGATCATCAGGAACAGCGATGGCGCCACGGGCTCGATCCGCCACATCGTGCCGCGCGGGATCAGCAGGTAGTCGCCGTCGCGGTAGGTCATGTGGCCGTAGTCGCAGAACAGCGCGCCCGAGCCCTCGTGGACAAACAGCAGATCGTCGCCGTCGGCGTTGCGCGCCAGATCCGGCATCGGCTTTTCCAGCCGCCAGATCCGCATGTGGCAGGCGCCGTTCTTCAGGATCTCCTGGGCGGCCCACGGGCTCGCCGTGCCAGTGGCGAGCAGGTTCAGGTCGAACGCGCGTGGCCGGATCGCGCCATCGAAGTCGATCCAGTCGGTCGGCTTGTGGGCATGGTGGAACTGCGCCGAGGGACCAAAAAAACCCTCCTTCGAAATCTCGCGCTCGTAGGTACCGGCCGGCAACGCCACGTGCGCCTGGCGCGACGCCGTGCCCTCGACCTTCGACACCGGAATCCAGTTCTTCGCCATTTGGAGTCTCCATCGTGGTCGCCGCCGTCGCCACCGGCCCGTCTGTCATCCTAGGCGTTCCGAACCTCTACGCCTTCAGCACGCCCCTGCGAATCTGGTCCAGTTCGATCGATTCGAACAGCGCCTTGAAGTTGCCCTCGCCGAAACCCTCGTCGCCCTTGCGCTGGATGATCTCGAAAAAGATCGGTCCGATCACCGTCGTGGTGAAAATCTGCAGCAGCAGGCCGCCATCCTTCGTCGGCGCACCGTCGATCAGAATGCGGTCGCGGCGCAGCCTTTCGAGGTCCTCGCCGTGGTGCGGGAGGCGCGCGGCGATGCCGTCGTAGTAGGCCTCCAGCGTGTCCTGGAACGCCACGCCGCGCGCCCGCAGGGCCGCCACCGAGTCGTGGATAGCGGCGGTGCCCAGCGCGATGTGCTGGATGCCCTCGCCGCGATAGGCCGACAGATATTCCGCGATCTGCGACTTGTCGTCGTTGCTTTCGTTGATCGGGATGCGAATCCTGCCGCACGGGCTGGTCATCGCCTTCGACTTCAGGCCGGTCAGCTTGCCCTCGATGTCGAAATATCTGATCTCGCGGAAATTGAACAGCCGCTCGTAGAAGTCCGCCCACTCCACCATCCGGCCGCGATGGACGTTGTGGGTGAGGTGATCGATGCAGGTCAGGCCGGCGCCCCGCGGATTCTGGTCGACGCCGGCGATCGGCTCGAAATCGACGTCGTAGATGGTGCCGCGCGCGCCATAGCGGTCGACCAGATAGATCAGGCTGTCGCCGATCCCCTTGATGGCGGGGATGTTCAGCTCCATCGGCCCCACCTTGCTCTCGACGCCCCAGGCGCCGAGTCGCGTCGCGCATTGCCAGGCGCGGGCGGCGTTCTTCACCCGGAACGCGATGGCGCAGACGCTGGGGCCATGCACGCGCGCGAAGTCCTGGGCGAAGCTGGCGGGCTCGCCGTTGACGATGAAATTCACGTCGCCCTGGCGGAACAGCGTCACGTTCTTGGAACGATGGCGCGCGACGGCGAGAAATCCCATCGACTCGAACAGGCGCCCCAGCGCGGCCGGATCGGGCGCGGTGTACTCGACGAACTCGAACCCGTCGGTCCCCATCGGGTTGACCGGGTCCTCGTCCGACGCGGCGGTCGTCGTCTGGCCGGTGATCATCGTCGCGCCTCCGGAAACGGCCGGTTTGACGGCCGGAGGAAATTGGTTTCATATGAAACCATCATGCCCCGCCCCGCGCAAGCCCCCACCCGCCGCCGCGCCGACGCGTTCGTGGATATGTCGGCGCGCGAGGCGCCGCCGACGCTCGATCTCGAACGGTTCCTGCCCTACCGCTTGTCGGTTCTGGCCCAGCGCGTCAGCGCCGACCTGCATGCCCGCTACGCCGGCCGCTTCGGCCTGACGGTGGCGCAATGGCGGGTCATGGCCTGCCTCGGCCGCTTCGCGCCGGTCTCCGCCAACGAGGTCTGCGTCCGGATCGTGATGGACAAGGTCGCCGTCAGCCGCGCGCTGGCGGCAATGACGAGCACCGGACTGGTCGAAGCCACCACCGACCCCCTCGACCGCCGCCGCGGCGTGTTGCGCCTGACACCGAAGGGACGAGACGTCCATGCGGCCATCGCGCCGCTGGCGCTCGACTACGAGGCGACTCTCTGGGCCGGTCTGACGCCGGGGGAACGCGCGGCGTTCGACGCCCTGCTCGGCAAGCTCGACACCCACGCGCGGAGCATGTCGGATCCGGACGCGGCCGACACGGGCTGATCCGCCGCCGGTTCAGGCCCGCAATTTCTTCGGCAGCTTGTCGCGAACATCCTGCGGAATGCGGTCGAACTCGATCATGGTGCCGAATTCGCCGGCCTTCCAGTCCACCCGCTCCGCCCCGAGCCGCTCCCACGCGAGCGCATCCTCGCTCCAGCCATAGGCGACGCCGTCGGCCTCGAAGGGTTGCGCGACGACGTACCAGTGCTTACCCGACCCGTAACATGCACGCATTCAAACCTCCGCACCCAACGGGTGTGGGATGGATAATATGTAACACCACGTGAGATGCAACCGACAAAATCGAAAGGTCGATCAGCGCCCGGTTGGCCTTCCCGCTGCCGGCTGCTGTTGCGTCGCGCAATGAATGCCGCCTCCGGCCTTGCCGATCGGATCGACGTTCAGGCTTGCGATCTCGCGGCCGGGATAGAGCGCCTTGAGTGTCCGCAATGCTTTCTCGTCGGCGCGATCGTCGCCGAACTCGGCGCCGACGACGGCCCCGTTGCAGACGTAGTAGTTGACGTAGCTGGCGACGAAATCGCGCGCGCGCGACCGGATGTCGACCGGTTCCGGGAGCACGACGATATCGAGCTTGCGGCCGTTGGCGTCGGTTTCGCGCTTGAGGGTTTCATAGGTCTCGAACGCCGCCTTCGACCACGGGTCGGCCGGGTCGATCCTGTCGGGCAACTGGATCAACACGCGTCCCGGCGACACGAACCGGGCCAGCGCGTCGATGTGGTAGTCGGTGATGTCGGCACCCTTGATGCCTGGCGCCCAGATCATCTTGCGACCGCCCAGCGCCTTCAGCAAAAGGCGCTCGATTTCGCTCTGGTCCTGCGGATTGCGATTGCGGTTCACCCAGCAGCTGGCATGCACCAGCAATGTCCCCGCGCCGTCGTGCTCGATGCCGCCACCCTCTCCGACCAGACCGGAGTCGAGCAACGGAAGACCCAGCCGCCTGGCGACCAGCGCCGCCACGCGCCGGTCGTTGCGGTTCGGTTGCTTGTTGCCCCATCCGTTGAACTGGATGTGCGCGACGGCTAGATCGCCGGCGGCGTTCTTCACGAACGTCGGCCCCGAGTCGCGACACCACAGGTCGTCGGTCGGAATGGCCCAGATATCGATCCGTCGATCGAGATGGCCGCGGGCATCCGCGGCGTCGCGGTCCGCCACCAGCATGACCACCGGCTCGTGGGCCATGATCGTATTGGCGACCAGCGCGATCGATTTCTGCGTCGCGGCCAGAGATTTGCGGTCGTAGACGTCGAGATTGACCGGCCACTGCATGAACGTCCGCTCGTGCCGCGCCGACTCGGCGGGCATTTCGAACCCACCTGCCGTCCCCGCAGGGGCTGCCCGCGAGCCTTGCGCGTGCGCGGACCCGGTGATCGCCACTGTCGCTCCCCCAACGGCCAGTCCGCCACCAACGAGACGCCGCCGCGTCAAATCCAACACCCGTCGCATGCCTGCTCCCTCGTGCCCGAACGCCCGGCCACCATGTCGGCCGACATCGATCCTCCTACCCCAGCACCTCGCGATTGACACACAGCGCCGGATCGATCGGCCTTCCATCCAGCATCCGCACCAGGTTTTCCGCCGCGACCGCCGACACCGCCTCGTTGGCGTAGCCGGTGTGAGCACCGACATGCGGCGTCGACACGACATTGGGCAACGACAGCAGCGGAAAGTCGGCCGCCGGCGGTTCGTCGCGGAACGTGTCGAGTCCGGCGCCCAGCAGATGGCCCGAGCGCAGCGCCGCCACCAGGGCATCCTCGTCGATCACCGGCCCGCGCGCGGCGTTGAGCACGATAGCGCCGGCCGGCAGCGCCGCCAGTTGCGAAGCGCCGATCATGCCCTCGGTCTCGACCGTCAGCGGGCAATGCAGCGACAGCACGTCGGCGCGCGGCAGCAATTCGGCCAGGGTGCCGGCGCGCTCGACGCCCTCGGGCAGCGCGTTGAGGTATGGATCGTAGGCCACCACCGTCAACCCGAGCCCGATGGCCGCACGCGCCACCCGCTTGCCGACGGCGCCGATCCCGACGATGCCCATCGTCTTCCCGCCGACCTGCATGCCGGCCGGCCCCTTGACCCAGCGGCCCGCGCGCAAATTGACGTCGTGGCCGGCAATGCCACGGGCGACCGCGATCAGCAGACCGATGGTCAGCTCCGCCACCGACTGGGCGTTGACGCCGGCCGCCACCAGCACCGGAATGCCGCGCGCCGTGGCGGTGGCGATGTCGACGCTGTTGTAGCCCGCACCGTGGCGCGACACGCAACGCAGGCTGTCGGTCGCCTGCATCACCCGGCCCGACACGCCGTGGCGCGCCAGGATGCCGTCGACCCGCTCGCGTTGCACCAGCGCCAGCAATTCGGCATCGGTGGCGTTGTCGGTCACGAACAACACGCGACAGCCGGCGGCGGCGAGCACGTCGAGGCCGGGTTTGGCGAGATCGGGGGCGGTGACGGCGATGGTCCAGGTCATGGTGTCTCCTTCGTGGTCACCGGCAGCTTATGCCGCGTTCCCAAGGATCGCGCGACACGCACCGCGCCGAACCGGCCGCCGGAACGCGCCGCTTCCGCCGGACATGCCGGCGTGTCTATCATCGGTGGCCAGGCCCCACCGTCCGCGCCCCGAGCGCGCGGACGGCCCGCGTCACGTCCCGGAGAACGCCCGATGTCGACCAAACCCAGCTATCTCGGCCTGCTCAATGCCGTCAGCAACGGCGAGACCCACGCCGCGCGCTATTTCAACGCCTGGCTCAAGCTGACCACCGACCCGGAGGTGCGCGCCGTCGTGCGGGTGGTCGCCAACCGCGAGGCCGAACATGCCCTCGCCTTCGAGAAGCGCCTGATCGAACTGGGCTACGCGCTGATCGAGCGCCCCGACCCGGCGGCCGACGAGAAACTCGCGTACCTGTCCGATCCCGCCCGGACCGATCTCGACCGCCTCCTCCATCTCGGCTACGGCGAGCCACGCGAGGACCCCTTCGGCGGGTTCTTCGACGACCACACCATCGACCCGCAGACCGGCGCCCTGCTCGGCCGCTACGTCGCCGAGGAACGCGACACCATCCGCCGCCTGCGCGCGCTGACCGAGACGCTGAAGGCCCGCGCCGCCGGCGCGCAAAAAGCGGCGTAGCGGCGACCGGCGACGAGGCATCGGCCGGTACGCGCTACGCCTCATTTTCATACCTTCCCCCGCCGTTGGCAGGGGAAGGTATGAAGATTGCCGTGACCGCAGCGCCATGCTCCGCCGCCCCGTCACCGATCCGGTTGAGCCTCCCCCATCCCCGTGACACCATCCCCGAAAGGGAGACACCACCATGCCGTTTTTCGAACGAGGCGACATCCGCCTCCACTACGAGGAGACCGGCTCCGGCTTTCCGCTGCTGATCATCCCCGGCGGCGGCCTGAACTCGGCGCTGTCGTTTCTCACCGGCGCGGCGCCGTTCGACCCGATGGCCACGTTCGGCAACGAGTATCGCTGCATCGCGATGGATTTGCGCAACGCCAACACGGGACAGTCCTCCGGTCCGCTCGACATCGAACGGCCGTGGGATTCGCACACCGACGACCAGCTCGCCCTGATGGATCACCTCGGCATCGACAAGTTCCTGGTCATGGGCTTCTGCATCGGCGGCCCCTTCTCGTGGAACCTGATCAGGCGCGCGCCCGACCGCGTCGTCGCGGCCGTGCTGATGCAACCGAGCGGTCACCGCGTCGAGATGCCCGACCAGTTCCACGCCAACAACATGGCCGGCTGGGGCCCCGCGCTGTGCGCCCGGCGACCCGACATCACGATGGCGATGGTCGACGCCTTCCTGACCCGCATGTACCGCGCCAACGCGGATTTCGTGTTCACCGTGACGCGCGATTTCGTGCGCGCCTGCCAGACGCCCGTCATGATCATGCCCGACGACATCCCGCCGCATCCCTACGCCGTCGCCATGGAATCGGCGCTGCTGGCGCCCAACGCCGAGGTCAGCCTCTATCCGTGGAAGGAACCGAAAGAGCGCCTGCCGCTGGCGGTCCGCCACGTGCGGACGTTCCTCAAGGCCAACAGGCCGGCGACGGCGGGCTGAGGCAGATGGACGGTTGGCCGTCCCGCCGGTCGCCGCGTTCGGAAGGAAGTTCCATTGAGCAAGGTAGCCGACGATATCCGGCGCGACCTCGGAGAGGCGTTGGCCAGCGCACGGAGCGCGGCCGACGAACAGGTCTGTCGCGTCCACGCCCCCGCCGGCACGGACGGCAAAGCGATCAGTCGTGATCGCCCCGACGCTACTACCCCGGCGCTTCGCGACCTCGTACGGTGCGGGCGGAGGCGAACATGAGCATCGCGCAGGAACTCGCGGACATACTCGAGGAGATCGACCGGCCCGGCGATTTTTTCGTCGCCGGACAGGCCGAACTGTTGGCGCCCGGCATCGAGGTCGACGACGTCGGTCCGATTGCCCTGCCGCTGCTGCCCGCGCAGGCCAGGCAGCTGATCAAGGCTGCCAGTCGCGCGCCCTACGGGCGTGGCGCCGATACCGTCGTCGACACCAGGGTGCGGCGCACCTGGCAGATCGAGGCCGGCCGTGTCTACGTCGGCGGCAAGCATTGGCCCAAGACGCTGGCGGGGATCGTCGCGCGCGCCGCCGAAGGTCTCGGCGTCGAGGGGCCGGTCGCGGCCGAACTCTACAAGCTGCTCGTCTACGACAAGGGCAGCTTCTTCGTCGACCATCGCGACACCGAGAAGTCGCCCGGCATGTTCGCCACGCTGGTGATCGCGTTGCCGTCGCGATCGACCGGCGGCGAGCTGGTCGTGCGTCACGAGGGGCGCGAGGCCAAGCTCGATCTCGCCTCCGCCGATCCCGCCGAAGTCGCTTTCGCCGCATTCTATGCCGATTGCGTCCACGAGGTGCTGCCGGTGAAGTCGGGCTGCCGCGCGACGCTGGTGTTCAATCTCGTGCGCGAGGGCAAGCGCGGCGCGCTGGCTCCGCCCGCCTACGACGCCGAGGCCAAACGCATCGCATCCCTTCTCGCCGGGTGGGCCGGCGAGCTGGCCGACCTCGACGCACGCCACGCGGCCGGCGAGTTTTCCGACGAGGAGGCGGGCGGCGACGACGATCCAGACGAGCACGCGCCACCGCGGAAGATCGCCACCCTGCTCGACCATGCCTACACGCCCGCCGAACTGGCTTTCGGGAATCTGAAGGGCACCGATGTCGCGACCGCCAAGGTGATCGTGGCGGCGGCTGCCGAGGCGGCCTGCGACGTGCATCTGGCGCTGCTGACGGTCGAGGAAAGTGGATCGGCCGAGTACAGCGGGCGCGACGACTGGTACAAGCGCCGTCGTCGAGGCGACGACGGCTTCGAGGCCAGCGACTTCGAGGTGAGCGAGGTCATTGACCACACGCAGATCTTGTCGGCCTGGCGACCCCCGACGGCGAGCCGGTTCCGCTCGGCGATCTGGCGCTGCATGGCGAAGAACTGTCGCCACCCAACGCCATCGACGACATGGAACCCGACGAACAGCATTTCCACGAAGCGACCGGCAACGAAGGCGCGTCGTTCGAGCGGACATATTCCCGCGCAGCCCTGGTGATCTGGCCGAGCAGCCGCATTCTCGCGATCGCCAACGAGTCCGGCGCGAACGGCGCCCTGCTCTACCTGAACAGTCTTGTCGATCGCTGGCTGGCGGCCAGCCCGGCGGTGGGGCGCGCAATCAAGGCGCAGGCCGAGGACCTCGCGCGCCTCGTGTTGCGGGACTGGTCGCCGACCGGATGGGACGAACCGCAGCGCGCGAAGCAGTCGGTCGTGGGACGCATGTGCGAAACACTGTTGCGCCTCCGCGAGCCGGCGCTGGTCGAGTTGATGGCCGGGCGCCTCGCCGCCGCAGCCACCCACCCGGCCGCCGACAACGCCGCGATCGTCGACGCCATCGATCTGCTCGCCGACGACGTCGCGGCGTCCTGGCTGGCGAAGATCGCCGCGGCGCACGGCAGCCACGCGCTCGGTGCCAGCGCCGGACTGCTGCGGCTCGCCGTGCAGGGACGCTTCGCGAAGAACAGCCGGCTGCTGCTGCCCGCCGCCGAGGCGTTGGTCGCCACCTTGCCCGGCGATCCGGACAAGTTGCCCAAGGATCGCTGGGGCCAGCCGAGGCAGGTCGCCCTCGACGCCGAGGGCGTCGTAGCCCTCGTCCCAGTCATCGACCACGTCGATGCGGATGTAGCCCGCCGCGCCGCCGCCCACATGCTGGCGTGGCTGCAGCACTTCGGCATCGACGCGGCGGTCATCCCCGCCCTCAAGAAGCTGGTCGAGACCGGACACCGGACGGGCCGCGCCTTCGAGGCGCTACACGGCGCCGCCGTCGACCATCTGGGCAAGCGCATCGCCGAACCGCTGGAACCGCCGACCGACTGGCGACGCCCGGGCGAGATCCGATGCGACTGCGCGCACTGCAAGCAGCTGTCGCGTTTCCTGCTCGACCCGAACGAGCCAGTCTGGACGCTGCACGCGGCACAACAGATCCGCACCCACGTCGAGGATTCGATCCGTCGCGCCAGCGCCGACGTCGATTGCCAGACCGTGCGTCGCGGCTCCCCGCACAGCCTGGTTTGCACCAAGAACCAGGCCGGCCACCGACGGCATGTCGCCCGACGCAAACGCGACCTCGCCGACCTCGCGATCCTGCAAGGCGCGGCGACGTAAGGTGGTGGCGATGCGAGTGACAGGAAACGGCGAAGACCTTTTCTTCTACGGTTACCAGTAGTGACTTGGCTGATCGCCGATCGATCGCCAGGAGATCGAATGGATATCCGCGGTCGGATGGGGCGGCCGGCGGCTCTACGTCGTGCCAGGCCTTGATCTGGTCGTCGTGGTCACCGCCGGGCTCTACGACAACCCCAATCTCAATTCCGTCGTTGGCGAGATCGTCTTGCGGCGTTACGCACTACCCGAGGCGCTCGCCCGCTGGCTTCGGAGCGGCACGCGCACGGTCACCGGCCTTCCGGAAGCGAAATCGCGCCCGTTGTCGACCTGCGCCGTTGGTCCGAACAGAGCCCGCTGCCCTGCGTCGTCCCGTTGTTGGGTCGAGGTACGAGGCGAAAATGACCTTCGATCCCAAGTCGGCAGTCCGACAATCAATCATAGTCGAGGATCGCGTGGAAATTGTATCGGCGGTCCCGCAGCATGACCGCTCGCACCGCAATCTCGGCGCCGATCACCGTCGGAACGAGTGCCGGAGTTTCGGCCGGTTCCAGACGAAGCGAGCGGCTCTGGCATCGTATTCGTCGCCATGCCCTGATCGAAGCCGAACGAAGATGTTCCGGGCGCCCGGGCTTGAAACCACGAGGCCGGCGTTGGACGAGGCGTGCCCCGTTGTCATGAGTCGTGTCCGGCCGGACGCGCTGGGCGGCCGGCGTGGGATTGGTTCGAGTGTGTGGTCGAGCGCGGTATCGGGCTGATGTCGGACCACGACGCACGTACCGACCCTGACTACAAGACCATGGACCAGTTCGGCTTGGACTGCAAGAAAATAATCTCAGGGAGAATTTGTCATGTGGCAACCGCCCTTCCGCTCACGCGTGAAGGCGGTGCCGGCGACGACGCCAGTCGCGCGCCGATGTGGCCCGCGCCGGCGCACCACTACATATGGTATGCCGCCCGACGCCGGATCGCGATTGCGCGCCCCGCGCCGGGCCATGCTATACGTCGGGCGCCTGCCCTTCCCTTCGGGAGTCCGACTTGTCCGACGCGACGGCGAAAGCCCTGCCGGTGCTGGTGCTGAACGGGCCCAACCTCAACATGTTGGGCAAGCGCCAGCCCGAGATCTATGGACGCGAGACGCTGGCCGACGTCGAGGCGCTGTGCCACGCCGAGGCGACGCGGCTGGGGTTGGCCGTGGAGTGCTTCCAGAGCAACCACGAGGGGGCGCTGATCGACCGCATCCAGGCCGCGCGGGAGGCCAATTCCGGCATAGTCATCAATGCCGGCGCCTACACCCATACCTCGGTGGCGCTGATGGACGCGCTGGCGGCGGCCGAGCGGCCGACCATCGAGCTGCATATCTCCAACGTCTTCAAACGCGAGGCGTTCCGGCACCATTCGTATATCAGCGCCGTGTCGGTCGGCGTCATCTGCGGCTTCGGCACCCACGGCTACGCGCTGGCCCTGCAGGCCATGGCGCGCATCCTGTCGCGATAACCCCTTGAACGGAAACGGTTTCATGTCCAGCCACGACTCCGATCTCGAGCTGATCCGCGCGCTCGCCGCCCTGCTCAAGGAAACCGACCTCGGCGAGATCGAATACAAGGTCGACGCCCGCACGATAAGGTTGTCGCGTGGTACGTCTACTCCCGCGCTGGTGGTGATGCTCGGAGGCGCTTCCAGCATGCCCTTTGCGTCCCCCCCGATGGTGCCTCAAGTGCCCGTGGCCGTAGCACCGGTCGCGATCGACGACGCCGCGCACCCCGGTGCCGTGAAGTCGCCGATGGTCGGCACCGCCTACCTCTGCCCCGAGCCCGGCAAACCGTCCTTCGTGAAGGTCGGCGACAAGGTCTCGGCCGGCCAGACGGTGCTGATCATCGAGGCGATGAAAACCTTCAACCCGATCAAGGCGCCGCACGCCGGCACGGTCGCGAAAATCGTCATCGGCAACGCCCAGCCGGTCGAATTCGGCGAAGTCCTGCTGATCGTCGAATAGCCAGACCCAGCGCCGCAGCGAGGACCATCCGATGTTCGAAAAGGTGCTGATCGCCAACCGCGGCGAGATCGCGCTGCGCATCCACCGCGCCTGCCGCGAGATGGGCATTCAAACCGTCGCCGTCCACTCGACGGCCGACAGCGACGCCATGTATGTCCGCCTCGCCGACGAGTCGGTCTGCATCGGCCCGCCGCCCGCGCGCGACAGCTATCTCAACATCCCCGCCATCCTCTCGGCCGCCACCATCGCCGGCGCCGACGCCATCCATCCCGGTTACGGCTTTCTCTCCGAGAACGCCCGCTTCGCCGAACTCGCTGAAGAGCACGGCTTCACCTTCATCGGCCCGACCCCCGAACACATCCGCACGATGGGCGACAAGATCGTCGCCAAGCAAACCGCCGCGGCGCTCGGCCTGCCGCTGGTTCCCGGCTCGCCCGGTCCGGTCGAATCGATCGAGGAGATCAAGGCGCTGGGCGACAAGATCGGCTGGCCGGTCCTGATCAAGGCGGTGGCCGGCGGCGGCGGCCGCGGCATGAAGGTGGTCGAGAGCGCCGACCAGGCCGAGGAAGCCTTCAACCTCGCCCGCCAGGAAGCCATCGCGGCGTTCGGCAACGGCGCCATGTATGTCGAGAAATACCTGCCGCATCCCCGCCACATCGAAGTCCAGATACTCGGCGACACGCACGGCAACGCCGTCCATCTCGGCGAGCGCGACTGCTCGTTGCAGCGCCGCCACCAGAAGGTTCTGGAAGAAACGCCCTCGCCGGCGCTGAACAAGGAAATGCGCGACTACATCGGCAACCTCGCCGCCGACGCGGTGCGCAAGATGGGCTACCGCGGTGCGGGCACGCTGGAGTTCCTGTTCCAGGACGGCCAGTTCTACTTCATCGAGATGAACACCCGCCTCCAGGTCGAGCACCCCATCACCGAGGCGATCACCGGCATCGACCTGGTGCGCGAGCAACTGCGCATCGCCGCGGGCGAGCCGCTTGGGTTCACCCAGGAAGACATCGTCTTCTCCGGCCACGCCATCGAATGCCGCGTCAACGCCGAGAATCCCGAGACCTTCGTGCCCTGCCCCGGCCGCGTCACCGACTATCACACGCCCGGCGGCCTCGGCATCCGCGTCGATTCCGGCCTCTACGCCGGCTACAAGATGCCGCCCTACTACGACAGCATGGTCGCCAAGCTGATCGTGTCGGGCAACAGCCGCAACGAGTGCCTCATGCGCCTGCGCCGGGCGCTGGAGGAGTACGTGATCGGCGGCATCGAGACCACCATCCCGCTGCACCAGCGCATCATCGCCCAGCCCGCCTTCATCGACGGCGCCTACGACATCCACTGGCTGGAGCGGCTGGTGGGACTGAAGAAGTAGGCTCCGGTGGGCGCGGAAACGCCTTCGTCCGGCGTTGCCGCCGGCATCGCCGACCGGATCCGCGCCTGGGGCCCGGTGCTCAATCCCGAAGTCGTTGCCGATTCGCGCGCTTTCTACACGGCGCGCCTGGGCGGCTCCTCGCCGGACATCGTCGAGACCCCCGACATCGCCTATGGCGAGGACGGCCGACAGCGTCTCGACGTCTACCGCCCGCGCACGTCCGATGCCGCACCGTTGCCGGTCGTCATCTTCTTCCACGGCGGCGGCTTCAACGGCGGCAACAAGGCCGACGCGACGGGCTTCTTCCAGAACGTCGCCAGCTCCTTCGCCCGCCACGGCCTGATCGCCGTCGCCATGACCTACCGCCTCGCGCCGGCTTTTCAATGGCCGTCCGGTTCACTCGACGTAGCGGCCGCGCTCGCCTGGACGCGCCGCTCAATCGCCGATCATGGCGGTGATCCGGAACGCATCGTGATCTTCGGCCAGTCGGCCGGCGCCACGCACGTCGCCCAGTACCTCTACGACGACCGCCATCGGCCAACCGGCGGCGACGGCGCGGTCGGCGCGATCCTGATGTCGGGCGTCTACGATCCGACCGGCTTCGACTCACCCGCGATCGAATCCTATTTCGGCACCGACCGGTCACGCCAGGCCGAGCGTTCGGTATTCGCGTGGATGTCGCGACGCGCGATCCCGACATTTGTCGTCGCGGCAGAGTTCGATCCGCCGCCGTTTCTCGCCGACGCCGCCCGCCTGCGCGCCGCACTGACCACGCGCGATGGCGTCGCTCTGCGCTATCGCGTCGTGCCCGGCCACAACCACGCCACGCTGGTCCTCCAGTTCGAGTCCGGCGACGACTCGATCGGCCCGGCCCTCGTCGAATTCGTCCGCGCGGTCGCGCGTTAGGATTCGGCTCGTTACCTGGTACCGACGGCCGGCCGCAACCCCGCCAGGCGGTCGATCTCGCGCCAGAAGCCGGCGATGGTTTCATCAACGATTCGCTGCACCGACTTGATCTCGTGGATCAGGCCCGCGCTCTCGCCGGCGGCGCCCGCGGTGTTGTCGACATCGCCCCGGACGTAGAGCATGTCGAGCGTGGCGTCGCGCGGCAGGCGCTCGCGGGTTCCCTCGTTGACCTCGACAGAATAGGGCGTGCGCAGGCCGCGCGAGCGCGCGCGCGGCGGGTTGTCGGTCAGGATGGTGCCGGTGATGGGGGCGGCCACGATCGCCTGCTTGTAGTTGACGTGCACCGGGCTCTCGAACGAGGCGACGAAGCGCGTGCCCATGGTGACGCCCTCGGCGCCGAGCGCGAAGGCCGCGGCCATGCCGCGCCCGTCGACGATGCCGCCCGCGGCGACGATCGGCACGTCGACCTTCTCGCGAACCGCCTGCAGCAAGACGAAGGTGTGGACTTCCTCGGGATTGCGGATGCCGGCGCTTTCGGCGCCCTCGACGATCAGCCCATCGACGCCGGCATCGACCGCCTTGACCGCACCACGCAGGGTCGCGGTCGCGTGATAGACGGTCACGCCCGCGTCCTTCAGGCGACGCGTGTAGCGGGTCGGATCGCCGGCCGACGTGGTGACGAAGTGGATGCCCTGGCCCAGCAGCCAGTCGATGATGGCGCTTTCCTCGACGGGATCCATCTGCAGATAGCGGATCGGCAGGTTGACGCCGAAGGGCTGGTTGGTGGCGGCGCGGATGGCGGTGAACTCGCGCGTGGTGACCGACAGGTCGCGGATCGAATTCTCGAGCAGGCCCATCGCGCCGGCCGCCGAAACCGCCGACACCAGCGGTGTGCGCGCGATCCACGTCATCGGCGACTGGAAGATCGGATAGCGCGAACGCGTGTGCGCGGTGACGCGGTTGCCGGTGAACATGTGCCCGTCTCGCTCCCTCTTGTTCGACAATGTCGTATCACGCGGCGGTCCGCGCCGGGAATGGCGGGAACGCGTGGGCAGCGCTTCCGCAAGCTCTGCCGTCCCGCGCCGCGGGAGAGGGAAAGAGCCCCGGCGACGCGGCGACCTCTTCCCTTCTCCCCGCGGAGGCGGGGAGAAGGTGCCCGAAGGGCGGATAAGGGGCTTCGCGATGTTGCAACGACATCGTCGGCTCTCGTGGGCACGTGCCGCTGGCCAGACCGCGAAGCCCCTCATCCGGCGCTGCGCGCCACCTTCTCCCCGCCTCCGCGGGGAGAAGGGAAGAAAACGCCGCGTCGCTACCACTCACCTTTTCTCCCTGCCTTTCCAGAGGCCGCTCGACGCCCCGGACGAGAACGTACCCGGAGAGTGAACGAGGGGCTTCGCTGTCAAGGTACGATCGTCGATCGTCGACGCGCCGGTCTTTCGAAGAAGGTCGTGGGGCAACTTCAAGTCGTCGAAGCCGACACGGCGGTCCCCCGCGTCCGCCATCCGCGCTTTCAGCGGAACGCCAAGCCCTCGAAGCGGCCGTCGCGGCGCCAGCCGTCGAGGTAGCTGAAATAGGCCGTTGCGCCGGCGGGATAGCCGACGTTGAGGCGCGCGGCGGGACCGGGATCCTGGCCCTCGTTGTTGTAGTAGCCGGGCGTGCAGTCCGCGCCACCCGTCATGCGACCGGCGCTGGTCAACAGCAGGCGAACCCACTCGTCCTCGGCCTCGCGCGTGACCTCGATCTCGCGGAATCCGTTGTCCAGGGCATGACGCACGACCATCGCGATGGTGCGACCGGCTTCGGTCAGATTGTGCGGCACGTTCGAGATGAAATTGGCGCCCTGGGTCGGTTGGACGAAGAACGCGTTCGGGAAGCCATGCACGTGAGTGCCGTGTTTGCTGCGCATGCCTTCCTTCCAGTGCGTCGAGAGCGCCAGGCCGTCGCGGCCGACCGGATCGAAGCCGGCGCGATGGCGGTACTCGGTACCGACCTCGAAGCCGGAGGCATAGATCAGGCAATCCAGTCGATACTCGACGCCGGCCGCGACGACGCCGTTCCCGGTGGTGCGCTCGACACCCTTGCCGTCGGTATCGACGAGATGCGTGGCTGGCAGATTGAAGGCTTGCAGATAGGAGTCGTGGAAGCAGGGCCGCTTGCAGAGCTGGCGATACCAGGCCTTGAGTTTTTCGGCCGTCGCCCGATCGTGCACGATGGCCTCGGCGCGGGCGCGGATCTCCTCCATCTTCTCGTGATCGGCGTCCTCGAAGGCGGCCAGCATGCTCTCGCGGGTGCGCGCCTCTTTCGGCAGCGCGAGAATCCGTTCGCGGATGCGCCGCGCCAGATCGGTCCAGCCATCCTGCACCAGATCCTCGGTCGCCTGGCCACCGGCCTGGTTGGCGGTGAAGTTGTCCAGCCAGCGCTGCTGCCAGCCCGGCGTGGCGATCGAGGCGAACCACGACGGGTCGATGACCGCGTTGGCGCGCACGTCGACCGAGGATGGCGTGCGCTGGAACACGTAAAGCTCGCGCGCCGCGCGCGCCAGATGCGGCACGCACTGCACCGCCGTCGCGCCGGTGCCGATGATGCCGACGCGCTTGTCCGCGAGCTTCGTCAGCGGCGCGCCCAGTGGATCGCCGCCCGTGTAGGCGTAGTCCCAGCGGCTGGTATGGAACGAATGTCCCTTGAACGACTCGATGCCGGCGATGCCGGGCAGCTTCGGGACGTGCAACGGACCGGTGCCCAGGCCGATGAATTGCGCGGTGAACGCGTCGCCGCGGTTGGTGCGGATGGTCCAGCGCGACCGCGCCTCGTCCCAGGTCAGCGCCTCGACCTCGGTATGGAACAGCGCCTTGTCGTACAGCCCGAACGTCTCGCCGATGCGGCGGCAGTGCGCGAGAATCTCGGGTGCGTGCGCGTACTTCTCCGAGGGCCGGTGTCCGGTCTCCTCCAGCAGCGGCATGTAGACCATCGAGGCGGTGTCGCACTGGGCGCCGGGGTAGCGGTTCCAGTACCAGGTGCCGCCGAAGTCGCCGCCCTTCTCGACGATGCGCACGTCGCGCACGCCGGCCTCGACCAGCCGTGCCGCCGTCGCCAGCCCCGCGAAGCCGCCGCCGACGAAGGCGAAGGTCACGTGATCGGTCTTCGCCGGGCGTGGCGCGACCCGCGTGTAGGGATCCTCGAGATAGCGGTCGAAACGGCCCTTCAGGCGGACATACTGCGCATTGCCGTCGGCCCGCAGGCGCTTGTCCCGTTCTTCGCGGTATCGCTGGCGCAGCGCCTCCCGGTCGATCCGGCGTCGAGGCGTGGCAGCAGTGTCGGTCGCGGTCATGGAGGCAGCCTTCGCTGGGTCGCGGTACCGGATCGTCGTCCCGGCCGCGCGCATATAGCACACGGTCGACGGCGGCATCGACCGGCACGGGGCACATCTGTGCCTCCCCGCGATCCCGTGCGACACCGGCCGGACAAGCGGGTGCGAACCAAAGGTGTGCACGTCACGCGGCGCGAGCTTCTGAAGCTTCGGGGCGGTTGTGATTGGCCTGGGCGGCGCTGGCCCGCTGTTCGGACCAGTATTTCTCCCAGTCGCCGTTGATGCGCAGGACGCGCAGCGCCAGCATGT
>CAMDVZ010000024.1 GCA_945878895.1 Caenispirillum bisanense
CAAGCGGCGCTCCCGTAACGCCCCCGACGACGCCAGCCAAACCTGATCGCGAAACGCAGGAAGGCCCCCCGCGGGGGGCCTTCCTGCCAGCCTCACTGATGCATCTTTACTCCGGCGTACCGATGCATTTTGTCTCCGGCGTTGACACCCCAGAGCCTGTCCTTGCACTTTGCCCGACCACTGGTCCTCGAATTGCTGGCCGTTTCGTCGCAAGGTGATCCTGCGGGAAAAGGCTCCGTTGCTTATGTCCACTGGAAACGCATCGGCGAAGGCCGCTCCGCCTTGCTGTGTAGGACCACAGCGGACAGTGAGTTGCCACGTTCCATCGTAGTCGGACGGACCGGCATACGCTGGCAGTGACGCGCTTGCGGTGAGTCCTATCGAGAGCAAGGCGGTGCGCAACCTCGTCATCGTTGACCTCGATTTGATGCGCCCATGGCACAAGCGGTCAATGGCCATCGCGCGGCCTTGATCGTTCTCCATTCAATCATCATGTGGCGCGAGCGGGCAATCTCCTTCGTCCGCGCGCATCGGTTCATCGAGGCCTATTGTGGACGAGAGGGGCGAACCGGTCGCCGGAGTGTTGGTGGCTGGGTGATGAAGCAGGAAGGACATCTCAGCCGAGTCATGAATTCGACGGCTTTGAAGCTTTTTTGACTCGACGAGCGATTCTTGGAGTCGTTGAGTTCTCAGGTAACGGTTCAAGTTTATATAGGCGAGGGAATCGACGTTCGGCAGCGCGCTGTGGTTGGCTTTCGTAGCCGCTCAACTTTCGAGCCCGCTCAGGCGTGATGCTGTGTTTGCCATAGTATTGCTCGATCATGGCGACGCTGGTGCCCATGTTTCGGGCAACGTCGTAGACGTCGGTACGTTCTAGAGACCGGACGGCGTAATAGTGACGCAAACTATAGAGGGTGTACTTCTCACCAGCGCTATTGTGTGTAAGTTTTGCATGCTTGAGAAATGTATTAAATTGGTCGATGAGCGTCGTGATCTTGCTACCATCCGGCATGGCCAACTGCCAGCTATCTTCGTCGCGGTCGGGGTCGCGAAGCGTCCTTTCCTGAAATATTTTCATCAGCTCGTGGTGAGGCAACACCAGTCGCTCGCCAGTTTTACCGGCTGACACCTTGATTCGAATATTATCGTTCTGACCTTCTTGGTAGCGTTCAACGTCACGCACTTTTAGCTTGTTCGCCTCGCCCGGCCTTAGCCCCGACATACCAAGAGTTAGGACGTAGTCATGTAGCAGCCAACGCGATGCTTTCCAGCGCTCGTTGTCGGCTTCGTCGATCCATGTTCGCAACGTAGAACGGATTTTTTTGAATTCAGCTGGTGTGAATGCTGGCCTCACGCGCTTGTTTTTTGGCGTGAATGCGAACGCAGGTAACGGCTTCTCGGCGAGATATCTTTGGTCCTTGGCATACCTCAGAACCATCTTTCCGAGCATAATATCCCACTGTATCGTCTTGTCTGTGGGGTCTGGTTTGGCATTGCGATGGATCGCTGGCTTCCCGTGATAGTAGGTCTTACGCCACGGCACGTAATCGCGGAGGACATGATCGTCGATAGTTTCGATTGCCTTCTTGCCTGCGTACTCACGCCAGAACTTCGATACACGATGGATTTGACGAAGCATCGCGGCGCTTGTGTGCTTATTGCTGGAGCCACGCTTTGCCGCGTTGCCTAGCTCGTGGTCACGCTCTCGATATTCGATGTACTCGTCGAGTACATCATTGAGCGTCCGGGATTGAACCGGAAGGCCTCGATCAATCTTGAAGCCGATTTCGTAGAACAGCTTTATCCCGGATCGCCTTGCGTCAGTCTCGTTGATCGTTTTGAGGCTTTTCCACACATATCGGGAATTACCCGCAGACACGCGGGCCTGCCAAATTCCGTTGCGCGTGAAGAGCACAAGCTTGCCCCCTTCCAAACGAACCTCGTCGGTCATCCAGCTGCCTGCCTAGGTATTGCCTAACTTTCTCTAGCTTTGCATCAATGCCCAACAATCGCCTAACGCTTTTTCTAGCCCAAGTTTTACCTAACCCATTGAAATTACGTAATATTAAATCCGCCCGTGGCAGTGCTTGAACTTCTTGCCCGAGCCGCAGGGGCATGCGGCGTTGCGCGAGACGCGCCCCCAGGTGGCGGGATCGTTGGGATCGACCGGAACGGCATGCCGGCCGCGGCCGGCCATGTTGTCGGTCCGGGGATCGGCGTCGAGACCGCCGGGCGGCAGGTCGCCGGGCATCGCGTCGGCATAGAGCGCGTCGGCGCCGGCGTGGGCGGGATCCTCGTGCATGGCCAGCATCTGGCTGGCGTCGGGGCCGTCGGCCAGCGCGGGCTCCTTCATGCGGATCTGTACCATCGCCAGCACGCGCGTGACTTCCTCGCGCAGGTTGGCGAGCATGTCGTCGAACAGGTTGAAGGCCTCGCGCTTGTATTCGTTGAGCGGGTCCTTCTGGCCATAGGCGCGCAGGCCGATGCCCTGGCGCAGCTGGTCGAGATGCAGCAGATGCTCCTTCCAGCTCTGGTCGAACACCTGCAGCACGACGCTCTTCTCGATCTGGCGCATGATGTCGGGGCCGAAATTGGCGGCCTTTTCGGCCATCAGGCGGTCCGCCGCCTGACCCAGGCGCTCGCGAATCTCTTCGTCGGCGATGCCTTCCTCGCGCGCCCACTCGCCGACCGGCAGGTCGAGGCCAAACACGCGCGCGGCGTGCTCCTTGAGGCCCGCTACGTCCCAGGCGTCGGCATAGGCGCCCTCGGGAATCGCCCGCTTCACCATGCCCTCGACCACCGAACGGCGCATGTCCATGGCGGTCTGGTGCAGGTCTTCCTGCGCCATCATGTCCTTGCGTTCGGCGTACACCACCTTGCGCTGGGCGTTCATCACGTCGTCGTAGCGCAGCAGGTTCTTGCGGATCTCGAAGTTGCGCGCCTCGACCTTCTCCTGGGCCCGCTGCAGCGCCTTGTTGATCCAGCGGTGGACGATCGCCTCGCCCTCCTGGAGGCCAAGGCGCTTCAGCATGCCGTCCATGCGGTTGGTGCCGAAGATGCGCATCAGATCGTCTTCCAGCGACAGGAAGAACTTCGACGCGCCGGGATCGCCCTGGCGGCCCGAACGGCCGCGCAACTGGTTGTCGATGCGGCGGCTTTCGTGACGCTCGGTGCCGATCACGAACAGGCCGCCCGCCTTGCGCACGACCTCGCGCGCCTCGGCGATCTCCGCGGCGATGGCGGCGCGGCGGGCCTCGCGGGCCGAGTCGTCGGCGTCCTCGGCGGCTTCCGCGCGCAGGCGCATCTCGAGATTGCCGCCGAGCTGGATGTCGGTGCCGCGGCCGGCCATGTTGGTGGCGATCGTGACCGCGCCGGGCCGACCGGCCTGCGAGATGATCAGCGCTTCCTGCTCGTGGTAGCGGGCGTTCAGCACCTGATGCGGAATGCCGTGCGTGGCGAGAACCGACGCCAGTTCTTCCGATTTCTCGATCGTGACCGTGCCCACCAGCACCGGCTGCTTGCGCGCGACGGCCTGCTGGATTTCCGCCACGATGGCGAACTGCTTCTCGCGGCCCGTGCGATAGACCTCGTCGTCGTGGTCCTTGCGCGCGACATCGACGTTGGTCGGGATGTCGACCACTTCGAGCCCGTAGATTTCGCCGAATTCCGGCGCTTCGGTCAACGCGGTGCCCGTCATGCCCGCGAGCTTGGGGTAGATGCGGAAAAGATTCTGGAAGGTGATCGAGGCCAGCGTCTGGTTCTCGCGCTGGATCTCGACGCCTTCCTTTGCCTCCAGCGCCTGGTGCAGGCCTTCCGAATAGCGCCGGCCCGACATCATGCGACCGGTGAACTCGTCGATGATGATGACCTGGTTGTCCTTGACGATGTAGTCGACGTCGCGGGTGAACAGCTTGTGGGCGCGCAGCGCCTGCGTCGAGTGATGCACCAGCGAGACGTTGTGCAGGGCGTAGAGGTTGCTGTCGGCCTCCAGCAGGCCGCGCTCCTTCATCAGCCGTTCCATCTCCTCGCCGCCGGCCTCGGTGAGGGCGACGGTGCGCTGCTTTTCGTCCTTTTCGTAATGCTCGGGCTTGAGCGCGGGGATCAGCGTGTCGGCGGCACGGTAAAGCTCGGAAGAATCCTCCGCCGGGCCGGAGATGATCAGCGGCGTGCGCGCCTCGTCGATCAGGATCGAATCGACCTCGTCGACGATGGCGTAGTTGAACGGCCGCTGCGCCATCGCGTCGGCGCGATACTTCATGTTGTCGCGCAGATAGTCGAAGCCGAGTTCGTTGTTGGTCGCGTAGGTGATGTCGCAGGCGTAGGCTGCGCGCCGCTCCTCGTCGGGCATGTCGTGCACGATGCAGCCGACGCTCATGCCGAGGAAGCGGTAGACCTGCCCCATCCACTCCGAATCGCGGCTGGCCAGATAGTCGTTCACGGTGACGACGTGGACGCCCTTGCCGGTCAGGGCGTTGAGGTAGACCGGCAACGTGGCGACCAGCGTCTTGCCTTCGCCGGTACGCATCTCGGCGATCTTGCCCTGGTGCAGCACCATGCCGCCCTTGAGCTGGACGTCGAAATGGCGCTGACCCAGGGTCCGCTTGGCGGCCTCGCGGACAGTGGCGAAGGCGTCGATCAGCAGATCGTCGAGCGTTTCGCCCCCGGCGAGACGCCCGCGCAGCCATTCGGTACGGGCCCGGATCTGTTCGTCCGACAGGCCGACCAGGTCCGGCTCGAGCGCGTTCATGCGCGCGACCGGCTTGGCGAGACCGCGCACGACCCGGTCGTTGGCCGACCCGAAAATCCGGCGGGCGAGGGCGCCGAGCATGAAAAACCTCGAAGAATCAGTGGGTCGCGGGCCGATGTCCGCAACCGGCGCGGCAGACATAGAGACGGCCGCGAATGGTGTCAACGCAACCACCCGCGCCCGCCCGGCCGTGGATATGTGGTCGGCGCGATCACATTGAAAGGCCGGCCAGGAGCGCCACGGAGGGAACCGCGCCGGCGAGCATGGTCGCCGCCGTGCCGCCGTCGCGGTCGTCCGCCGTCGCTTGCAGCATGGCTGGGGGTGTGGTTAATGCCGCCCGACCGGTCCGTGATCCGGACCAGCCCTTTCCCCGCCTTCCCCCCCGGGAGCTCCTCGGATGACCATATCCTCGCGCGGCGCCGTCGCCGCCTTGTTGCTTGCCCTCGTCGCGGCCTCGCCTTCGTGGGCGCAGGCGCCCGATCCCGTCGTCGCGTCCGTGAACGGCCAGTCGATCCGCTTGTCGGAAGTGGCCCGGTCCCAGGCGACGTTGCCGCAGCAATACCGCGGCATGCCGCTGCCGGCGATCTTTCCGGCCCTGCTCGACCAGCTGATCGACGCCAAACTGGTGGCGGCGGAGGCCAAGAAGGGCAAGGTGCAGGACCTGCCCGACTACAAGGCACGGCTCGCCGATCTCGAGGACCGGCTGGCGCGCGACGTCTGGCTGGGCCGGGAACTGGAGCGGCGGGTGACCGCCGATGCGCTGAAACAACGCTACGAGAAGAAAATAAAGGATCTGCCGGCCGAGGAGGAAGTCCAGGCGCGCCATATCCTGGTCGCCGACGAGGCTTTGGCCAATTCGTTGCTGGGCGACATCAAGAAGGGCGGCGATTTCGCGGCGATCGCCAAGGACAAGTCGGTCGACAAGGCCTCCGGCGCCCAGGGCGGCGAACTCGGCTGGTTCAAGAAGGGCGACATGGTGAAGGAGTTCGGCGAGGCCGCCTTCGCCCTGACCAAGGGCCAGCTGGCCGACAAGCCGGTCAAGACCCAGTTCGGCTACCACCTGATCAAGGTGGAGGATCGCCGCAAGGCGGCCCCGCCGACCATCCAGGAACTCGACGAGGAATTGCGCGGCGAGCTGACCCGCGAGGCTTTCACGGCGATGATGGAAGCCATGCGCAAGCCCGCGAAAATCGAGCGGTTCAACATCGACGGAACGCCGATCGCGGCGCCGCCGCCCGCCGCGGTTCCACCCGAACCCAAGAAGTGACACGGCGCCACTGTTCCGGCGGCCCGCGACTGCTATACTGAGGTACATCGTGCGGCGCGGCCACCAGGGCGCGCCGTTCCGTTTCGCGGACCAGTCCCACACGACGGCCGCGAACCGACAAGGACGCGAGAACACAATGAGCGCACCCAATCCGATCTCTCCACTGGCGCCCGCGAGCGTGCCCACCTTGCCCCGGATCGCCGGGATCAAGCTGGGGGCAGTGGAAGCGGGTATCCGCTACAAGGGCCGCACCGACGTCATGCTGGCCATCTTGCCGGCGGGGTCGCTGATCGCGGGCGTGCTGACCAAATCGAAAACCGCGTCCGCGCCGGTGGAGTGGTGCCGCAAGAATCTGTCGCGCGGCAAGGCGCGGGCGATTCTCGTGAACGCCGGCAACGCCAACGCCTTCACCGGCAAGCTGGGCGACAAGTCGGTCGAGGAAACCACCCGCGCGATCGCCCAGGCGCTGGGTTGTCCGCGCAACGAGGTGTTCATGGCCTCGACCGGCGTGATCGGCCAGCCGCTCGATCCGGAGCCCATCGTCAAGGCAACACCTGCCCTGATCAAGGCCGCCCGCGAGGACGGCTGGGCGGACGCCGCGGGCGCCATCATGACGACCGACACGTTCCCGAAGATGGCTACGCGCACCTGCAAGATCGGCGACGGCACGGTCACGATCAATGGTTTCGCCAAGGGCTCGGGCATGATTGCCCCGGACATGGCGACCATGCTGGGCTTCGCCTTCACCGACGCCAAACTGCCCGCCGGCGTGTTGCAGAAACTGTTGTCGGACGCGAACGACAAGTCGTTCAACTGCGTCACGGTCGATGGCGACACCTCGACCAGCGACACCTTCCTGCTCGCCTCGTCGTGCGCAGCGCGCCATCCGCGGGTCGAGGAAGCCGACGATCCGCTGCTGGTGGAGTTCAAGCGGGCGCTGGAAGACGTGATGATCGAGCTCGCCCAGCTGGTCGCGCGCGACGGCGAGGGCGCCTCGAAATTCATCACCATCAACGTCACCGGCGCCACCAGCAATGGCGCGGCCCGCAAGATCGGTCTGTCGGTGGCGAACTCGCCGCTGGTCAAGACGGCGATCGCCGGCGAGGACGCCAACTGGGGCCGCGTCGTGATGGCCGTCGGCAAGGCCGGCGAGAAGGCCGACCGCGACAAGCTGCGCATCTCCTTCGGCGGCGTGAAGATCACCGACAACGGCCAGGTCGTTCCCAACTACGACGAGACGCCGGTTGCCGCCCACATCAAGGGCCGCGACGTGGTGGTCGACATCGATCTGGGGCTCGGCCGCGGTCGTTGCACGATCTGGACCTGCGATCTGACACACCGTTACATCGACATCAACGGCAGCTACCGCAGCTGATCGCCGCGCCATGGCGACCGCTCCCGCCGCGTTCGAAGCCTGTCCGGGCGGGCCACCGCCACTGGCGGACCGCAAGCTCGTGCTGGTGGCGGCGGTCGCCCTGATCGATTCCGACAGCCGGATCCTGATCGCGCGACGCCCCGAGGGCAAATCGATGGCCGGCCTCTGGGAGTTTCCCGGCGGCAAGGTCGATCCCGGCGAAACGCCCGAACAGGCACTGGTGCGCGAACTTGCCGAGGAACTCGGCATCGAGACGCGCGGCTCCTGCCTGGCGCCGATCGCCTTTGCCTCGCACGGCTACGAAACGTTCCATCTGCTGATGCCGGTCTATGCCTGCCGGGTGTGGCGCGGCACGCCGCGGCCGCGCGAGGGCCAGACCCTCAAATGGGTCGCCGTCGGCGACTTGCGCGACTACCCGATGCCGCCCGCCGACGTACCGCTGATCGCCCAGCTGCGCGACCTGCTGTAACGGACCCTAGGGCGGGGGCGGTCGCAGCGACGCGCCGGGCCGGAAGCCCGTGAGTTCGCGAAAGAGGATGGCCTGGCCGGTGGCGAGCAGGGCCGTTTTCACGTAGGCCGCGAAGGCCGCGACCAGTTGCAGCACGATCTGGGGGGCCAGCGATTGCGGTCGGCCGAACGCGGCCGCCATCGTCGCCGACGCCACCGTATAGATCGTGAACGCCGCCATCGTGCCGACCAGGAACAGCAGGAACAGCGCGCCCACCGTGGCGGCCCGGTTGCCGCGGCTATAGATCCAGGCCGAGCGCGGCGACCACGGCGCGACGTCGACGGCGCAGGCCGTCAGTCCGAAACTGGCGCGCAGACCGATCAGCAACGTCACGATGGTCGGCAACGCCAACGCAGCCATCGTCGCCATGCCCGGAGGCAGTTCCTTCGAACCGGGCGGCGGCATCTCCATCGGTCCGACCGGCATGTGGGCGGCCGAGATGGCCATCAGCAGGGCGGGCAAGCCGAAGATCCAGATCGTATGGCCCGCCAGTCTCTTTTCCCGCGCCGTCCACGCGGTGCCCGGCACGCGGGCCACGGAGCCCGGCCCCAGCAGCATCAGCCGGTACCAGCCGATCAGGAACATCGACGTAGGCACGAGGTCGAGCAGCATGACCACGCCCAGCGAGTAGCCTAGCGGCATTTCGTCGCCGAGCAGGATGCGTGGCGCGGCCGTTATCGCAGCCGTCATGATCATCGGAATCAACGACAAGTCCGCGAACGCGCGCAAATTGCCGAAAAACCGCTGGAACGTCTCGCCCAGCACGTCGCCGAATTTTACCGGTGTCGCCATGGGGCCAATATGGCGACGAGCCGGCGCTCCCGCCAGTGCCGGACGGCCTATCGACCGGCCTTTTCGCCAGCGGGGCGTTCGACGGTTTGCAGCGCGTCGGCGAGGCGCGATGACGCGCTGCCCGGGCGCAGTGGCTTCTGCTGCGAATCGTGGGGAGCCCAGCCGTGCAGATACAGCACCTCGAACGTCGCCGGCACGCGACCGGTCGCGTTGCCGAATCGCTCGGTGTAGATCGCGGCCCCCCGCGTCAGCGTCGCGCGCCGCGCGAGCGTTGGACGCCGGCCGAGGATCGCGTTGCTTTCGCCCATTGCCCGCAAATCGCGCATCAAGGCCAGCGGGTCGGGATAGTCGACCGTGATCGTCTCGGAGTCCGCGACCGGAAGGGCGAAGCCCGCGCGCTGCAGCAAGCCTGCCGCGTCGCGCAGATCCGCGAACGGCGACACGCGTGGACTGAGGCCGCTCTCCACGTCGCTTTCGGCCTGCGCGAGACACTGGCGCAGCTGCCACAGGGTCTCGCCGCCCAGCATCGCGACCAGAAACAGGCCATCGGGCCGCAGCGCGCGACGGCAGAGCGTCAACAGGCCCGGCAAGTCGTTGACCCAGTGCAGTGCCATCGCGCTGAGGATCAGATCGCAGGACCCGATCGCCAGCGGTGGCGTCTCCTCGTCGGCGACGATGGCTGGTCCGAACCGCGCGGCGCGCCGGGCGAAACCTTCGGCGAGATCGATTTGCAACAGAGACCGCACGTCGCCGCGCGATCCGCCGCCGGGGAGCGCCAACGCCGCGGCGATCTCGCCGCCGTGACAGCCGAGATCGACCGCGACGGCGAAGGACCGGCGGATATCGTCGAGTCGTTCGACTAGCCGCTGGGAAATCTCGCGTTTGAGGAACGACGCCGTGTCCCAATCGCGAGCCGCCCGCTCGCGCCGGGCGCGCAGGATCTCGCGATCGAACAGCAACATGGGGTCTGGCACGCTCATGCCCCGGATGTAGCCGAAGCCAGCGCCGTCACCAAGGCTACGCGGCGTGGGCCAAGGCGGACGGGGGCGAGGCCGTTTGCGGTGGCACCGCCGTGGCGGACGTTGCGCGCGGGCGACCGGCGAGGTCGGCGATCTCGCCGATGGTGGTTGCCGACACCGCGGCGGCGAGCGCCCGCATTTCGCGGTCGCGGCCGAGTTCCAGTTCGAAGCGCGCCAGATCGACGTCGCGGCGATAGGCCATGACGGCCAGCGCCGCGAAGGCACGCTCCGGCGTGTCGCGGACGGCCCGTGCCGTTTCGTCGGCCTGCCTGACGCGGACGTGGCGGAAGATCGTGCCGCTGCCGTCGAGCACCAGGCAACGCGCCGGCGCATCGCTCGCCGCCAGGCGCGCAATCGTGCCTGGCGGCGACGACGCGCGCCGGCGATGGTGCCGGCGAGCGCCGCGAGGGCCGATTCGGGGCTCGCGCGACACAGGGCCGAGGCGAGGCCGACGATCGCGTGGTCGTTGCGTGCCAGCAGGTTGGCGAAATCGACATCGGGGGCATCGCTCAGCGACGCACTCGTGGCGCCCAGCAGATCGCGGGCGCGGTCGAGGGCGACGTCGAAGCCGGGGTCCAGGACCGCGGTACCGAGGGTTCGTCGCGCGGGAAACAGGTCGGTGAGTGCTCTCTGCAACATCGAATCCTCCGGCGACGCGCCATGGTAGCGCTGGTCCACACACTGCGCGGCGCGGGCGGTCCCCACGAATATCGGCTGTCTATCGTTCCCATAACCCGCCGGCATGACGCCACGATGTCGCCCCGGTGGCGCCGGATTCCAGTGGCGTGCTGTCGTCGTGATATCTCCAGTCCCTTCCTTCGCTTCCGTGCGCGAGCGCCTTGCCAGGACCGCTGTATCCGTGGCCGGGCGGACGATGGCCAGCGCGCTCTCGGCGGGTCGCACCGTGCTCGACGCGCTTCTGCCGCCACTGTGCCTGTCCTGCTCGGCGCTGGTCGACGAGCCGGGGGCGCTGTGCGCCAAATGCTGGGCCGGCGTGTCTTTCATCGGCGGGCCGATGTGCGCGCGATGCGGGTTTCCCTTCGAGGTCGACGCCGGACCGGAGGCCGTGTGCGCGGCCTGCCTGCGCAAGTCGCCCCGCTACGATCGCGCGCGAGCCGCCTTCCGCTACGACGAGACGTCGCGCGGCCTGATTCTCTCGTTCAAGCACGGCGATCGCACCGACGCCGCGCCCGCGTTCGGTCGCTGGCTGGCACGCGCCGGCTCCGCCCTTCTGGAGGACGCGGACTTCATCGCGCCCGTGCCGCTGCACCGCTGGCGCCTGTTCTGGCGACGCTACAACCAGTCGGCCCTCCTGGCGCTTGCCTGTGGCACGGTAGCGGGCAAACCGGTCTTGCCCGATCTGATCCAGCGTCGCCGCAATACACCCTCGCAGGCCGATCTGGGTGCCCGCGAACGCAAGCGCAACGTCGCGGGCGCGTTCCGTCTGACCCCCCGCTACGCTCCCTTCATGCGCGGCCGCAAGATCGTGCTGGTCGACGACGTGCTCACCACCGGCGCCACCGTCGAAGCCTGCACGCGTGTTCTCCGGCAGGCCGGCGCCGCCCGGGTCGACGTGCTGACGCTGGCTCGCGTCGTGCGTCCGCGGGTGGCGTCGTGAATGGCGCGGCACTATAGTCCGCCGAAGGAAACGGGAGAGGCCGATGGCCAAAGTCGAGATCTACACGTCGCCGTGGTGCGGCTACTGCGCGCGCGCCAAGGACTTGCTGGAATCCAGGGGCGTCGAGTTCGTCGAGTACGACACGATGGAGGACGCCGCGAATCGCGCCGAGTCGCTGAAGCGCTCGGGCGGCCGCACGTCGGTGCCCCAGATTTTCGTCAATGGCCAGCACATCGGGGGCAGCGACGACATGGCCGCGCTCGACCGCGCCGGCAAACTCGAACCCTTGCTCGCCCAGCCGGGCTGATCCATCCATCGGAGGCGTCGATGTCCGCCAAGTTCACCGTCGGCCTGATCCAGGTCAACGCCACCAACGAGCTGGCGCCCAACATCGCCTTCATCGAAGACCAGACGCGGCGCGCCCGCGACGCCGGCGCGCAATTCGTGATGACGCCGGAGAATTCGACGCTGATCGGCGCCAATCGCGGCGAGACGCTCGCCAAGGCGCAAACCGAGGAGGCGCACGAAGGGCTGGCGTCGGCGCGCGCCCTTGCAAGGGAGTGCGGGGTCTGGTTCCTCGTCGGCTCGATCCACGTCAAGGTCGAGGCGGAGCGCAACGCCAACCGCTCCTACCTGATCGCGCCGGATGGTTCGGTCGTGGCGCAGTACGACAAGATCCACATGTTCGACGTCCAGCTCGCGGGCGGCGAGAGCTATCGCGAATCCTCGACCTTCCGGCCCGGCGCCGACACCGTGATCGCCGGGACACCGTGGGGCAGGCTGGGCATGACGATCTGCTACGATCTGCGCTTTCCCCAATTGTATCGCGCGCTCGCCCACGCGGGCGCGGAGATGATCTCGATCCCGTCGTCCTTCACCGTGCCGACCGGCAAGGCGCACTGGCACGTGCTGATGCGTGCGCGCGCCATCGAAACCGGGTGCTACGTCTTCGCGCCGGCCCAGGTCGGCAGCCATGCAGGCAACCGCAAGACATATGGCCATTCGATCGTGGTGGCGCCGTGGGGCGAGGTGATCGCGGATGCCGGTGGCGAAAACCCTGGCTTCGTCGTCGCCGACATCGACATGGCCAAGGTCGCCGAGGCCCGCCGCATGGTGCCGTCCCTGACGCACGACCGGGCGTTCGGAACGCCGGTCGTGTCCGGCGCCGCGCCGGCCAGGGCGGCGGAGTAGGCGGCGGCGTTATTCCGCCGCCATCTTGCGCGCCGCGCGCGGGTCGCGGCTCAGGATGCCGTCTTCCAGGTCGCGGTCGATCAGCATGTCGGGACGCGTGCGCGGGTCGCCATAGCCACCGCCGCCGCCGACGAACATCTCGACGATATCGCCTTTCCCGAGATCGACGGCGGCCTTGGAACGCAGGTTCTCGACCGTGCCGTTGGCCCGGAACACGCGACAATGTCCGTTCATCGCCGGCTCGCCGCCGAACAGGCCTTCCGGAACGAGCTTGAAGCGATCCGAGTAAATCGCGAGCTGCACGTCGTCGTGCAGGATTTCGTAACGCCGGCTGAAACCGGCGCCGCCGCGCCGGGCACCCATGCCGAAGGAATCGGCTTCCAGTCCATAGCCCGCGACGCGGAACCAGTCGTAGTCGAGGTCGAGCGACTCGACGGGGGCGTTGGAACAGTTGCTGAGTGGTCCGTCGACCGCGTCGCAGCCATCGGCGGATTTCGAGCCGCCGTAGCCGCCGCCGAAAATCTCTAGGTAGACCGAGTAGCCCTTTTCGCCCAGTCGCGAGAGGCAGAAGGCGGTGGTGGTGTCGAAACCCGAGGCGATGACCTTGTCAGGCATCGCCTGTGCCAGCGCCTTCATGACGGCGTTGTAGGCGCGGAACGCCGGCACCATCCGGGCGCGGACCGGTGCGGGATGCCGCGGATTCATCAGGCTGCCATAGGGCACCTTGATCTTGATCGGCCGCGCCATGCCTTCGTTGTAGGGAATGTCGGGACTGGTCAGCACCGACTTCACGCAGGACAGCACGGCCGACAGGGTCGAGGAGTAGGGGCAGTTGAGGTTGCGCTTGACTTGGGCGCAGGTGCCCTCGAAATCGACCTCGACGCCCTCGTCGGAGATCGTGACCTTGGTCTTGATGACGAGCGGGGTGTCGGTAAGGCCATCGTCGTCGACGGCGTCCTCGCCGTAGTAGACGCCTTTGGGGGCCAGCGCGATCGCGGCCCGCACGCGGCGCTCGGAATAGTCCTGCATCTCGCGCATGACCTCGGCGACCATCGCGGCACCATAGCGGGCGCACAGCTGCTGCACACGCGCCATGCCGATATGGTTGGCGGCGAACTGGGCGTTGAAGTCGCCGATCGTGAGATCGGGCACCCGCACGTTGGCCGCCACCAGGCGTTCGAAACTGCCGCCGTTCCAGTCGGTGTCGTAGCGATAGCGCGACGGGGGCAGGCGCAGGCCTTCCTGGTAGACGTCGCTGGCGTGGATGTTGAGGCCGGGCGCTCCGCCGCCGAGATCGAGATGGTGCGCCACCGAGGCGCCGAAACCGACGACTTCGCCCTCGAAAAAGATCGGCGTGAAAATGAACACGTCGGGGATGTGCTGGCCGCCCTCGAAGGGATCGTTGTTGATCAGGAAGTCACCTTCCCTGAGCGTCTCGACGGGATGGCGCCGCAGACACGCCCGCAGTGTTTCGCCGATGGGGCCGAGCTGCATCGGGATCAGCTCGGCCTGCGCCACGGTGTTGCCATCGCGGTCCATCAGGCCGGCCGACCCATCGCGCGCTTCGCGCAGGATGGTGGAGTAGGCGGAGCGGATCAGTTTGGCGCCCATCTCGCGCGCCGCGGCGATCAGCGCCTGGCTGACGACGGCATAGTCGATCGGATTGACGGTCATGCCTGTCTCCATCTGGTCGGTCAGTGCTTGCGCAAGACCATGTTGTCGGCGGCGTCGATTTCGGCGGTCCATCCCGGCGGCACCCACGTCGTCGCCGTGTAGCCCTCGATCACCGCCGGGCCGTCGACGCGTTGACCCGCGTCGAGCGCCTCCGCGGCATGGCGGTCGCAGTCGATCCAGGCGCCGTTCTCGAACACGCGCGAGGTCTCGGGCGCCCGCGGCGCGACGCGTTCGCGCTCGAGGATCGGCAGCGACCCGATGGGCAGCGTGGCGCCGACCCGCAGGGAGACGATCTCGACGGGGCGGTCGAGACCGCCGCCGTGCATGAACATGCGATGATGGGCGCCGGCGAACGCCTTGCCGAGATACAGGGCGTCGAGCGCCGCGGCTTTCGCCGCATCGATCTCGACGGGTACTTCGAAGGCCTGGCCGACGAACCGCATTTCCAGCGTGTGCGTGAAGTCGAGCGTGCCGTCGAGGCCCATGTCGGCGAACTGGGCGGCCAGTCGCGCCCGCATTTCCGCGAAACGCGCCGAGGCGTCGGACGCCGCCGCCGGATCGAGCGTCGTCTTGCGCGTGATGCTGTCGAATTTCGTGTAGTCGGACGCCAGCAGACCGTAGGCCGAGATGACGCCGGGATTGGGCGGCACGACGATGGTGGAGATGCCAAGATCCTCGGCCACCTTCGCCGCGTGCAGCGGTCCCGCGCCGCCGAACGGCACCAGCACGTAGTCGCGCGGATCGCGGCCACGCTCGGTCGACACCAGCTGGATCGCGCGCACGATGTTGGCGTTGGCGAGCCGCAGCGCGCTGTCGGCGGCGGCCTCGACGCTCATCGAAAAGCGCGCCGCGACGTCGGCGAACGATCGCCGGGCCGCCTCGCCGTCGAGCGTCATCTTGCCACCGAGGAAAGCGCCGGGCCTGATCGTGCCGATGGCGATATGGGCGTCGGTGGTGGTGGGTTCCGTGCCGCCGCGACCGTAGCAGGCCGGGCCGGGCGCTGCGCCGGCGCTGCGCGGTCCGACCCGCAGCATGCCGCCGTCGTCGACCCAGGCGATGCTGCCGCCGCCGGCGCCGACCGTGACGATGTCGAGCACCGGGGTACGAATCGGCAGGCCGTCGATCTCGGTTTCCGACGATAGCGATGGTCTGCCGTTTTCGACCAGGCAGACATCCGTGCTGGTGCCGCCCATGTCGAAGGTGACGAGGTCGCGAAATCCCGACCGCCCGACCTGGCGCAGGGCGCCCACGACCCCGGCCGCGGGGCCGGAATAGAGCGCGGTGATGGCGCTGCGGCGCATCGCGGAGGCCGGCAGCCGGCCGCCGTTGGACTGCATGACGGTGAAGCGGCCCTTGAAGCCGTCGGCCGCCAACGCCCGCTCGAAGCGCTCCAGGTAGCCGTCGATGACGGGCTGGACGTAGGCCGACAGTAGCGTCGTGGAGGCACGTTCGAATTCGCGGAACTCGCGCGCCACCTCGTGCGAACTCGTCACGAGAACGCCCGGCAGGCCCACGCGGACCAGTTCCGCCAGCCGCCGCTCGTTGGCGGGATTGGCGTAGGCATTGAGCAGGCAGATCGCTATCGCCTCGAAGCCGCCGGCCTTCAACGCTGGAAGCAACGTGTCGCGCACCGCCGTTTCGTCGAGCGGCGTGGCCACCGTACCATCGCCCAGCGTGCGCTCGATCGCCTCGAAGCAGTCGCGGCGACGGACCGGCGGCTCGGGCTTGCGGTAGGCGAGATCGTAGATGTTGCGGCGGTCGTGGCGTTGCAGGAACAGCAGATCCCGGAAGCCGGTGGTGGTGACGAAGGCCACCAGCGCGCCCTTGCGCTCCAGCACGGCGTTCGTCGCGACGGTGGAGCCGTGGCCCAGGTCGACGATGTCGGCCATGTCGAGCCCGGCGGCCTTCAACGCGTCGTGGGCGCCGATGTCGGGACTGCGCGGCGTGCTGGGCACCTTGGCGATCACGACCTTGCCGCCGCTGACGGCCACGAGATCCGTGAACGTGCCGCCGACTTCTACCCCGACCCGAATGGACACCTGCTCGAACTCCGACAATCGCGCTGGCCCCATGGTGCCAAACGATGTCGCGCGCCGCAATTCCCTTCGGATTCGTCGGAGCCCTGGCGTAGGCTTCGCGCCGGAACGGGAGAACGACGATGACGCAGGCGATCGACGCGGTGTTGCAGCGGGCGGTGGAGACGGGGCAGGTCCAGGGCGCGGTGGCGCTGGCCGCCAACGATTCCGGAATCACGTACCGTGGCGCGTTCGGCCTGCGCGAGATCGGCAAGCCGACGCCGATGGGCTTCGACACCACCTTCCGCCTGCATTCCATGACCAAGGCCGTCACCGGCATGGCCGCGATGCAGCTGGTCGAGCAGCGCAAGCTGTCGCTCGACGGGCCGCTGAAGGAGCTTCTGCCGGGCCTCGCCGCGCCGAAGGTGTTGGAAGGCTTCGACGGCGACAAGCCGCGGCTGCGGCCGGCCCGCGGCGACATCACCCTGCGGCAGTTGCTGACCCATACCGCCGGGTTCGGCTACGAGACATGGAACGCGGACCTCAAAAGATACCACGAGATCACCGGCCTGCCCGGCGTCGGCTCGGGCAAGCTGGAGGGGCTGAATTCGCCGTTGATCTTCGATCCGGGCAGCCGCTGGCAATACAGCATCGCCATCGACTGGGCGGGCCGTGCCGTCGAGGCCGCCAGCGGTCTCGATCTCGAAAGCTATTTCCGGCGCCACATCTTCGAGCCGCTGGGCATGAAGGACACCGCGTTCCGCGCCACCGAGGAGCAGCGCGCCCGGCGCGCCACCATGCATGGCCGCGACGCCGCGGGCGTGCTGGCGCCGATGGTCATCAACCGGCCGGAGTTCGGCGAGTTTTTCGGCGGCGGCGGCGGGCTCTACGGCACGATGCCCGACTATCTCGCCTTCGCGCGCGCCCTGCTGGCCAATGGCGGTGGCCTCGTGCGGCCCGAAACGATGGCGGAGATGTCGTGCAACAACATCGGCGACCTCGACGTCGAGCCGATGCACAGCGTCATGCCCAACATGTCGCTGCTGGCTGATTTCTGGCCGGGCATGCGCTGCAAATGGGGCCTGACGTTCCTGATAAACACCGAAACGACGCCGCAGGGCCGCTCGGCGGGCAGTCTCGCCTGGGCTGGCCTCAGCAACCTGTTCTTCTGGGTCGATCCGGTGAAGCGGGTGACGGGCGTGTTCGCGACGCAAATCCTGCCGTTCTTCGATCCCGGCGCGATGGCGACGTTCCGCGCCTGGGAGACCGAACTGTACCGCTCGACGTGAGGCGGCGATGACGACCGGAGAGCCACTGCCGTCGCACGTGCGCGTCGTCGTCGTCGGTGGCGGCATCGTCGGACTGAGTGTCGCCTATCATCTGACGAAACGCGGCTGGACCGACGTGCTGGTGCTGGAACGCCAGCAGCTGACCAGCGGCACGACCTGGCATGCCGCTGGTCTCGTCGGCCAGCTGCGCGGCACCTACAACCTGACGCGGCAGGCCAAGTACACGGCCGAGCTGTTCGCCGGCCTTGAAGCCGAGACCGGTCAGGCCACCGGCTTCCGCCAGCGTGGCTCCCTCGCGGTGGCCGCGACCGAGGCGCGCTGGGAAGAGCTGCGGCGGGGCGCCTCGATGGCCCGCCACTTCGGTCTCGACGCCCATCCGATGTCGCCGGCCGAGGCGCGCAAGGCGTGGCCGTTGCTGAACGTCGAGGACATCGTCGGCGCCCTGTTCATTCCCAAGGACGGCCAGACCAATCCGGTCGATACCGCTATGGCGCTGGCGAAAGGCGCGCGCTCGCGCGGCGCCCGCATCGTCGAAGGCGTGAAGGTCACCGGCGTGACGTCGCGTGGCGGCCGGGCGACCGGCGTATTGACGGAGCAGGGTCCGATCGCGGCCGAGATCGTCGTCAACTGCGCGGGCTTGTGGGGCCACGAGGTTGGCCAGATGGCGGGGGTCGCCGTGCCCCTGCATGCGGCCCAGCATTTCTATGTCGTCACCGAACCGATGGCCGGCCTGTCGTCCGACACGCCCGTGCTGCGCGATCCCGACGGCGCCAACTATTTCAAGGAAGACGCCGGCAAGCTGCTGGTGGGATGGTTCGAGCCGGTGGCGCGGCCGTGGGATCACCGCACCGTGCCCGGCGACTTCGCCTTCGGCACTTTGCCGGTCGACATGGATCACATCCAGCCGCAGCTGGAGAAGGCGGCCCACCGCGTGCCGGCCTTCGCCGCCGCCGGCATTCGGACCTTCTTCAACGGGCCCGAGAGTTTCACGCCCGACGACCGCTACCTGCTGGGCGAGGCGCCGGAGTTGCGGAATTTTTTCGTCGCGGCCGGCTTCAATTCGATCGGCATCCAGTCCTCCGGTGGTGCCGGCAAGGTGCTGGCGGACTGGATCGTCGATGGTCATCCGCCGATGGATTTGTGGGACGTCGACATTCGTCGCGGCATGCCCTTCCAGGCCAATCGCGCGTACTTGCGCGACCGTGCCGTCGAGGGGCTCGGGCTCCTCTACGCCATGCACTGGCCGTACCGTCAGGTCGAGACCGCGCGCGGCGTCCGTCGTTCTCCGCTGCACGACCGGCTGGCGGTGCGCGACGCCTGTTTCGGCGAGACGGCCGGCTGGGAACGCGCCAACTGGTTCGCGACTCCGGGCACGATTCCCGAATACGAATACTCCTATGGCCGGCAGAACTGGTTTGAGGCGTCGGCCGCCGAGCATCGGGCGGCACGCGAAGGCGTGGCGCTGTTCGACCAGACCTCGTTCGGAAAATTCCTCGTCCAGGGCCGCGACGCTGAACGCGTGCTGAACCGGATCTGCGCCAACGACATCGCCGTGGCACCCGGACGCGTCGTCTATACGCAGTGGCTCAACGAACGCGGCGGCATCGAGGCAGACGTCACCGTCACGCGTCTGGACGAAGCCGGCTTCCTCGTCGTCACCTCGGCCGCCTGCCAGACGCGCGATCTGGCGTGGCTGCGCCGCCACGTACCCGGGGATGCGCATTGCCATGTCGCCGACGTCACCTCGGGATACGCCGTGCTCGGGATCATGGGGCCGAAGTCGCGGACCCTGATGTCGACGGTGTCGCCGGACGATTTCTCGAACGACGCGTTCCCGTTCATGGCTTCGCGCGAGATCGATCTCGGCCATGCCCGCGTGCGAGCGTCGCGGCTGACCTATGTCGGCGCGCCGGGGTGGGAACTCTACATACCGACGGAGTTCGCCGCCCACGTGTTCGACCGGATCGTCGAGGCGGGCGATTCGGTCGGGCTCAGGCTCGCGGGCTACCACGCCATGAATTCGTTGCGGCTGGAATGTGGTTACCGGCATTTCGGCCACGACATCTCCGACGAAACGACGCCGCTGGAAGCCGGTCTCGGCTTTGCCCTCGCGTGGGACAAGCCCGGTGGCTTCCTTGGTCGCGACGCCCTCTTGCCCCGGCGCGGCAAGCCCATCCCGCGTCGTCTGGTGTCGATCGTGCTCGACGATCCCGCACCTCTGTTGCTGCACGACGAGCCACTGTGGCGCGACGGCGTTCGCGTCGGGATCGTGGCGTCGGGCATGTTTGGTCACACGGTCGGGCGCAGTGTCGGTCTGGGCTACGTGTCGAACGAGTCCGGCGTCGATTCCGCCTGGCTGGTATCGGGCCGCTGGGAAGTCGAGATTGCGTGCGAGCGACACGCTTGCCGCGCGTCCCTGCGACCGCTGGTCGATCCGGCGGTAGCCCGCCGATAACCGTCCCCGAAACGAAAAACGCGCCGGCCCGGTGTTTCCGGACCGGCGCGTCGACGACGCCGTTTCTTGTTTTTGTCGTGCTCCGAGGGGGCGTCGTGGAGTTCAGGCTTCGCCGACCGTCTCGACCATCGAGGCGGCCAGCGCTTCGGCCGGCGACTTGCCGGCCCAGACGACATACTGGAAAGCGGGGTAGAAGCGTTCGCTCTCGCCCACCGCCACGTCCATCAGATCCTCGAGCTGCTCGACCACGAGACCGTAGGTACCGCGCAGCAGGATCGAGTGGCGGAACATCGGCAGGCCTTCGTCCGACCACAGGTCGAAATGGCCCAGCCACAGCTTCTCGTTGATCAGCGCCAGCAGGCCGTGAACGTCCTTGTGTCGTTCGGTCGGAATGCGCACGTCGAAGGCGCAGGTGAAGTGAAGCGCCTGGACGTCTTCGCGCCAGGCAAAGAACATCCGGTAGTCGCACCACCGCCCCGCGACCTCGACCGCGATTTCGCTGTCGCTGGTGCGGTCGAATGGCCAGCCGTTGGTCGACACCAGTCGTTCGACCAGTTCGAGCGGATTCCGCAACCGCCTGCCAGACGACTCACGCTCGCTCAGTGCCATGATTCTCGTCCCCGAACCCCGACCATGCCGCACGTTCCGCTCCCTTGACCGGAACGACGGCGCTCCCCTGGAGGGTCCCTCGCAATTCCGAAATCTTGTAGGGCAACGACAGTCACCCACTAGCAGTAGACTGGCATGGCCGGAATCGGTGCGCAAGAATCCGGGATGTGGATTCAAACTTTTTTATCCAGAGGGTAGCCGCGGCGGAACCGCCATCGAGGCCGTCGATCAGGGCGTCCGATCGTCCGCCTGCGCCAGTCGCGACTCGAGTTCGACGATCCGCTGGCGCAGGGATTCGTTCTCCTCGCGCGCCTTGACCGCCATCGCCTTGACGACCTCGAACTCCTCGCGGTTGGGCAGTTCCATGCCGTCTAGTATCTTCGCCAGCTGGTCGCGCAGCCGCGCCTCGATCTCGCCGCGCACGCCACCGAAAGCGCTGGCGGCGCCACTCGCCATCCGCGCGAGGTCGTCGAGTACGGGGTTCCGGGTCTGCATGGCATGCTCCTGCCGTCGATGCCGCGACTATGGCGGCGCCGGCGGACGCGCGCCAGTGGATGGACCGGCATGGGGGCGCGGCTTGCTGCCGCGACTCGCACGCGTCTATAACGCGGCCATGATCGTTGTCACCGGCGGTGCCGGATTCATCGGGTCGTGCCTTGTCGCGGGCCTCGAGCGCGCGGGTGCGTCGAAGGTCGTCGTCGTCGATCGTCTCGACCACGACGCACAGCGTCGAAATCTGTCGCATCGCGCCAATCTCGCCGCCATCGTGCCGCCCGGGGCGCTGGACGATTTTCTCGACCGCGATGGCGGACACGTCGAGGCGGTGTTTCATCTCGGCGCGATCAGCTCCACGACCGAGACCGACGAAGCGTTGCTGGAGAGGGTCAACGTCGGACTGTCGCGAACGCTGTGGCGCTTCGCGACGGCGCGCGGCGTGCCCTTCGTCTATGCCTCCTCGGCCGCGACCTACGGCGATGGCCTCGAAGGTTTCGACGATGCCTTCGACGGCCAGTACCTGCGCCGCCTCAAACCGCTCAATCCCTATGGCGCCAGCAAGCACCGGTTCGATCTGGAAGTGCTGCGCATGGTCGCCGGGGGCGAGAAGACGCCGCCGGTCTGGGCCGGACTCAAGTTTTTCAATGTCTACGGACCCAACGAGTATCACAAGGGCGGCCAGCGCAGCGTCCTTACCACCCATCATTTTTCCAAGCTGCCCAGAGTGGTGGTGGCGGGACGAGGCGCTGAAGGCAGAACTGGATGCGCCGCAGACCGCGCTTGAACCACGAGGTCAGGCTGCGCGCGACGTTCCTGCGTTGCGCGCTCGGCTCTTTTTT
>CAMDVZ010000025.1 GCA_945878895.1 Caenispirillum bisanense
CCTCGCCGCACTCGGGATGACACGGTAACCGTATCGTCGTCGTGCACCGACAAAGTGCATGCCACCGCGTCTCCCGGCGACCACGAGCGGTTCCGGAGGGGCGCGACCCGAATTGAACGGGGCGTCGCGCGACGCCCGACGATGCCGACTTTCAAATCACGGCCGCATCGCCGCGGCCGACCTTTCGATGGAGAGACAGATGGCCGAGATCACCGCTGCCCTGGTGAAGGAACTGCGCGAGAAGGCTGGCGCGGGCATGATGGATTGCAAGAAGGCGCTGACCGAGACCGGCGGCGACGTCGAGGCGGCCATCGACTGGTTGCGCAAGAAGGGTCTGTCCGCCGCCGCCAAGAAGGCCGGCCGGGTTGCCGCCGAAGGTCTGGTCGGGGTCGTGACCGACGGCACTTCCGGCGCCGTGGTCGAAATCAACGCCGAGACCGATTTCGTGGGCCGCAACGACAAGTTCCAGGGCTTCGTCGACACCGCGGCGCGCCTGTCGCTGGGCGTCGAGGGCGACATCGCCCGGCTCGCGACGACTGCCTACCCCGGCACCGGCCACGACGTCCAGGGCGAGCTGACGCAGCTGATCGCCACCATTGGCGAGAACATGAGCTTGCGCCGCGCCACCAGGCTCTCGGTCGGCGACGGCGTGGTGGCCGGCTACGTCCACGGCGGCGTGACGCCGACGCTGGGCAAGATCGGCGTGCTGATCGCCCTTGAATCGACCGGCGACAAGGCCAAGCTCGCGACCCTCGGCAAGCAGCTCGCCATGCACGTGGCCGCCGCCAGCCCGCGCTCGCTTTCGGTCGCCGATCTCGATCCGGCCGCCGTCGAGCGCGAGCGGGCGGTTCTGACGGACCAGGCCGGCGCCCAGGGCAAGACGCCGGAGATCGTCGCCAAGATGGTCGAGGGCCGCCTGCGCAAGTTCTACCAGGACGTCGTGCTGACCGAGCAGACCTTCGTGGTCGACGGCGAGACGAAGATCGCCAAGGTGATCGACAACGCGGCCAAAGACGTCGGCGCGCCCATCAAGCTGACTGGCTTCGTGCGCTTCCAGATCGGCGAGGGCATCGAGAAAGTCGTCACCGACTTCGCCGCCGAAGTCGCAGCTCAAGCCAAGGTCTGAGCACTTGAAACCAACCTTCTCCCCCGCACGGACCGCAAGCGGCCGCAGGGGGAAAAGGTGCAGGATGGCCGGACGAGGGCGTCTCGCCTTGCTGTCGTCGGCCGACGCGGGCCACGCGCCGGCGTCTGCGGTCACGGCTTCCGATAGCGATGAAGCCGTCGCCGGGATGTCGGGCGTCCGGCCGACGAGCTGCCGGTCTTTCGAATGGCAGCCCTATGGCCTCGTCCACGGACACCCTACGAAATCTGGTGTCGTTCCCCGCCACGGGTGTAGTATCCATCCCGTCACGCTCCGGCCCGCGCCCATCCCCTCGGCGCGCTCCAGGGCTGCCTGCCGAGGGTCTGAATGTCCGCTGATCCGCTTTATCGTCGTGTGCTGTTGAAGCTGTCGGGCGAGGGCCTGATGGGCGAGCGCGAGTATGGGCTCGACCCCGAAATGCTGGCCGCGACGGCGGCCGAGATCAAGACCGTCCATTCGTTGGGCGTGCAGGTCTGCGTCGTGATCGGCGGCGGCAATATTTTCCGGGGCATTTCGGGCGCGGCGGCCGGCATGGAACGGGCGAGCGCCGACTACATGGGCATGTTGGCCACGGTCATCAATTCGCTGGCGCTGCAGAACGCGCTGGAAAAAATCGGGCTCTCGACCCGGGTCCAGTCGGCGATTCCCATGACGACGGTGTGCGAGCCCTATATCCGACGTCGCGCGGTGCGCCACATGGAGAAGGGGCGGGTGGTGATTTTTGCCGCCGGCACCGGCAACCCGTTCTTCACCACCGACACGGCCGCGGCGCTGCGGGCGGCCGAAATGGGTGCCGACGCGCTGCTCAAGGCCACCCAGGTCGACGGCGTCTATTCGGCCGACCCGCGCAACGACCCGACTGCCGAACGGTTCGACCGGCTGACCTATCTCGACGTGCTGTCGCGCGATTTGCAGGTGATGGACGCTTCCGCCATATCTCTTGCACGAGAGAACGGCATACCAATCCTAGTGTTCGACCTTCACGCCCCGGGCGCCTTCGTGCAGACCATGCGCGGCGAGGGCACCTTCACGATCATTACCGACGAGACCTGACCATGCCCGCTCCGAACCTCGCCGATTTCGAAAAGCGCATGGATGGCGCTCTCGACGCGCTGAAGAAGGAATTCGTCGGTCTGCGCACCGGCCGCGCGTCCGCCAACCTGCTCGACCCGATCGTGGTCGAAGCCTATGGCCAGCGCATGCCGCTGAACCAGGTCGGCACCGTCAGCGTGCCAGAGTCGCGGATGCTGTCGGTCCAGGTCTGGGACAAGGGCATGGTGTCGGCCGTCTCGAAGGCAATCCGCGAGGCGGGGCTCGGCCTCAATCCGATGGCCGACGGTACGCTGGTGCGGATTCCCTTGCCGGAGCTCAACCAGGAACGCCGCAAGGAACTCACCAAGATCGCCAACAAATATGCCGAGCAGGCGCGCGTGGCGGTCCGCAACGTGCGACGCGATGGCATGGAAGCGCTGAAGAAAGCCGAAAAAGACGGCCATATCTCGCAGGACGAGCACCGCAAGCTGGGCGAGGACATCCAGAAGATGACCGACAAGCGCGTCAAGACGGTCGACGACACGCTCGCCCAAAAGGACACGGAAATCATGACGGTCTGAGGGGCAACCACGATGCTCGGTGCGTCGCGTTTTCATGTCGTCGTCCCCGCGAGCGCGGGAAAGGGCACGACCTTGCGTCGGACGGCGATGATTTTGTGTCCGCGCGTCGCCGTGGCGTGGTGTCATCCATGGTAGCCGCCGCCGTTCCCTCGGCGGTACCGACGCTGGCGTCCGCGGATTCGCCGCCACCGCCCAGGCATGTCGCGATCATCATGGATGGCAATGGTCGCTGGGCGAAGGCGCGCGGCATGCCACGGACGGCGGGACATCGACGCGGCGTCGAGGCGGTCCGCGAGGTATCGCGTGGCGCGGCCGAACTGGGCATCTCGCACCTCACCTTGTTCGGCTTCTCGACGGAGAACTGGAAGCGGCCGGCCGAGGAGGTCGGTTTTCTCATGGGGCTGTTGCGCCAGTACCTCCGGCACGAGCTCGGCGGCCTGGTCAAGGATGGCGCCCGGCTGCGCGTGCTGGGCTCGCGCGAGGGGCTGGCGGCCGACATTGTCGAACTGATCAGCATCGCGGAAGAGCGCACGCGCGCCAATACCCGCATTAATGTCTCGATCGCCCTGAACTACGGTGGCCGGGCCGAAATCGCCGCCGCCGCCCGTCGGCTGGCGCAAGCAGCGAAGAGCGGGGCGATCGATCCCGACGGTATCGACGAGGCGCAATTCGCGCGCGAACTGACCACCCACGATCTGCCCGACCCGGACCTGCTGATCCGCACCAGCGGCGAGCAGCGGATCAGCAACTTTCTGCTATGGCAATGCGCCTATGCCGAGCTGATGTTCGTGGATACGCTGTGGCCCGATTTCGGCAAACCCGAACTGGCCGCCGCCATCGAGCAATACCACGGCCGGGAGCGGCGCTATGGCGCGCTTCCGGGATAGCAGGGGCGCTTCGGCAGGCCGGCGGTCGGTAGCCACCCTCGTTGTCCGGCATCGATCCGCTCGTCGCGGTTGCTTGTCCTGCAGCCTGCGGACAGGCCACCTGACCAGCCAGGGGGTTAGTCCGATGCCGGCCTTGGGAGCAGGGCGGTCGGATCGAAACCGACCATGACCTGGTTATTCTCGACAGTGATTCATGTTAAAGTGATTTCGGCATATTATAATCGCCGAAAGCGACATCCGCCTGCCGGGAGGCGCACGACAATGTTCAGCGAGACCGCGATGGCGCGATATCGGCTCGTCGGCCCGGCGTCGTCCAGCGTCGGGGGCCTCGCGTCCAGCCGTCGTCCCGCCGAAATGCGTCGAGCGTCCACTCGATTCACCTCTCCATCCAGACGGGATCGACGCCATCCAGCCGAAACCAGCCCCATCCAGCCAGAATCGGCGCCGTCCAGCCAAAACCGCGAAGGGGGGGGGATTGGCTGGACGACCGCGTGGTCTCGGCACACGGCTTTCGTTGGCGGATGTCCGGAGGCTCGGCCGGATTGGCGGCACGGCGCCAAAGAAACCGAAGCTCGTTCGGAGATGCCGGCGCCCGGCACTCCAGAGGCCCCCGTGGGCGCCAGGATAGGACGAAACGTGCCGTTTCCGGCTCCCGCCGCCGTTGTGGGGCCAGGCTATGCACACATCTCGCCGCCGACCGAAAAGCCAGGTCCATGGGGGTTGGCGCTTGGCCGGGACCACGAAAACGGTGTCATCCCGAGCTTGTCGAGGGACCTTTGCGCGGCTTCGATCGCATGGACAGCCGGTGAAAACGAAGGCGAAAGCTCCCTCGACAAGCTCGGGATGACACCTTCGTCGCTTATCAGGCCGCGCGCCGCGATGTATGCATACCCGGTCCTCCCCCACAAGAGCGGAGGCGACTTGAGGGCGCGAACTGTCCCTGGACCGGCGCCTGTGCCAGCGGGCCCCCCGGTTCAACCAACTGCCGTGGTCTCGGAGACAACGCCGATCCTCGTCGGGGACGATATCGGGCGGGTTGGAAGGGCCACATCGAGACTAACCGGCTACGTGGTTAGCGAGCATGGCGCGCGGGCGGCCGGCGCCCCGCGGTCGAGCCAGGAGGACGTTGCCGCGGCTTCCCGGAATGCCCGTCGTGGGCCATCCAGCGCGTGCGCGGCATGACCCCGCCGGTTGCTTCGCCGGCAAGCCCGACGGGCGGTTCCGGGATCGGGTCCGGCCGGCGGCGGGAACTGCTCATCCGCATCGTTTCGGCGGCCATCCTCGGGCCGATGGCGTTGGCGGCGGCCTGGCATGGTTTTCCGTGGTTCGACCTCGTGGTGGCGCTGGCCGCCGTCCTGGCGGTCGCGGAATGGAAGCGGATGGTCGGTGGCTGGACGCATCCGGCATGGCTCGCGGTCGGGTTGCTGTATATTCTGCTGGCGATGGTCGCGTTTCTGTCGCTCCGCCACGACGCCGCCCATGGCCAGCGCACCATTTTGTGGCTGCTGGCGGTGGTTTGGGCGATCGACACTTTTGCCTACGTATTCGGCCGCCGGTTCGGTGGGCCAAAACTCGCACCGCTGGTGAGCCCTTCGAAGACGTGGTCGGGGCTTGGTGGCGGGATGCTGGCCGCGGCGCTTGCCAGCGCCGGATTTGGCTGGTGGTTCGGCACGTCGATCGTCGGGCTGGCGATCGACGGGGCGTTGGTGGCGCTGTTGTCGCAGGCCGGCGATCTCGCGGAATCGGCAGCCAAAAGGCGCTTCGGGGTAAAGGATTCCGGCCGGATTATCCCCGGTCATGGCGGGATACTGGACCGGATCGACGGCCTGATGGGCGCCGCGCTGTTTGTCGCTGCGGTCAGATTGGTCGAAAAAGGCGCGTTTCCATGGCCATGAACGCCGACAAGGCGGTTCGCCGCGTCTCCGTGCTGGGATCGACGGGCTCGGTTGGCCGCAACACGCTTGATCTTTTATTACGCGACCCGGGCCATTTCGAGGTCGAATCGCTCACCGCCAATCGCAACGTCGAGCTGCTGGCCCACCAGGCGCGCCAGACTCGTGCCAAATGCGCCGTCGTCGCCGACCCCGCCGCCTACAAGCGCCTCCAGCATGCCCTTTCTGGCTCCGGCACCGAAGTCGCCGCCGGCCCGGACGCCATCGCCGAAGCCGGCGCCCGATCGGCCGAATGGGTCATGGCCGCCATCGTCGGCTTCGCGGGTCTGCCGCCGATCCTGAAGGCCGCGGCGCGAGGCGCCACCATCGCGCTGGCCAATAAGGAAGCGCTGGTCTGCGCCGGCAGCCTTCTGATGGACGCGGTGAAGCGCGGCGGCGCGACTCTCCTGCCGGTCGACAGCGAACACAACGCGATTTTCCAGTGCCTGGAGGAGCGCAATCGGGACCAGGTCGAGCGCCTCGTCCTGACGGCTTCGGGCGGACCTTTCCGCACCTGGAGCACCGAGGCGATGGCCACGGCGACGCCCCCTCAGGCGCTGAAGCATCCCAACTGGGACATGGGTGCCAAGATATCGATCGATTCGGCGACCATGATGAACAAGGGCCTAGAATTGATCGAGGCCTACCATCTGTTCGGACTACCCGGCGAGCGGATCGAGATCGTGGTGCATCCGCAATCGGTCATCCATTCCATGGTCGCCTACACCGACGGTTCCGTGCTGGCTCAACTCGGTACGCCCGACATGCGCACGCCCATCGCGCACGCGCTGGCATGGCCCGGCCGTATGCCGGGGCCGTCGCCGCGGCTCGATTTCCGGACGCTCGGTGCCCTGACCTTCGAACCGCCGGACGAACGCCGGTTTCCGGCCCTGAAGCTGGCGCGCCAGGCTCTCGTTGACGTATCATTCTATCCAGTTATTATGAATGCTTCCAATGAGATAGCGGTAGAATCGTATCTTAAATATAAAATTTCATTTCCAGAGATCGCACAAATCGTGGAGAATGTGCTAGAGTTGATCGGCATGAGACGGAAATTCAACGATAATACACGCGACATAGAGTTTGTTGTCGATCTCGACACGGAGGCGCGCCGAGAGGCTCGTCGACTATGCGAGAGTCGAGCCATAAACCATTGAATGTGAGACCATCCGAATGGATTTGATCGGCTTCATTACCAACAATATCGTCCTGTTCATCGTGATCATGACCGTGTTGGTGTTCGTGCATGAGTGGGGACACTACTGGGTCGGCATACGCAACGGAATCAAGGTTGAGGTCTTCTCTATCGGGTTCGGAAGAGAGCTGTGGGGCTGGACTAGTCCGAAAACCGGCACCCGGTGGAAGCTGTCGCTGTTGCCGCTTGGAGGTTACGTGAAGTTCGCGGGCGACAGCAATCCGTCGGGAGCCGGAGCGCCCGACGAAACGCTCGACCCCGAGGTCCGCAAACACGCCTTCCACGCGCAGTCGCTGAAGGTTCGAGCCGCGGTGGTCGCGGCCGGCCCCATCGCCAACCTGCTTTTCGCCGTGGTGCTGTCCTACGGCATGTTGCTCGCGGTCGGCCAAAGCTATTCGCCGTCGGAAATCGTCATAGCGGATCCGGCCGGACCAGCGGCCAAAGCCGGCCTGCGAAGCGGGGATGTGGTGACGTCGATCGGCGGTCGTCGCATCGACAGTTTCGAGGATTTGATGGCGATCAGCTATCTGCATCCTGAAGAGCCGCTGGCACTGACATTCCGGCGCAACGGGCAGGAGCGGCAGGTTTCGGTCACGCCGGTGGCCCGACTGTTCGTGGATCGCTTCAGGAACGAACACCGCGTCGGCGATCTGGGCGTTGTCAGCATACAGGCGCTGGCCGTCATCGGCCGCGTGCTGCCGGGCAGCGCGGCCGAGCAGGCTGGCTTGAAGGCGGGTGACCGGGTCAGATCGATCAACGGCAGGGAAATTACCCTGTTCGTCGAAATTCCGCCGATCGTGCGTGGGAGTGCGGGCTCCGCACTCACCTTGTCCGTCGACCGGGACGGCGTCCGGTTCGACCTCGTCGCGACGCCGGCGTCGGAAGAAGTTCGCGGTCCGAACGGCGTGTCGCGCATCGAGGGGCGCCTCGGAATGACAAGCAATTCCAAGGACTCGATGGTTCGCCGGTTCGGACCGATCGAAGCGCTGGGCGAGGCGACCGTGCAGGTCTGGCACATGTCCGGGACGATATTCACGGTGCTGAAGCAGATCGTCATGGGGGTGCGTCCCGCCAGCGAGCTCAGCGGTCCGATTGGCATCGCGAAGGCGACCGGCGAGATGTCCCAGATCGGCTGGACAGCGATCCTTGCCTTCATGATCGGACTATCCGTCACGCTGGGCGTGTTCAATCTGCTGCCGGTTCCGATGCTGGATGGCGGTCACTTGTTGTTTTATGCGTTCGAATGGATTCGGGGAAAGCCGCTGAGCCCGCGCACGCAGGAATACGGCTTTCGGATCGGTCTGGCCGCGATGGGCTCCCTGATGGTCTTCGCCACGTTCAACGATCTCGTCATGCTGGTTTCTCGCGCGCTCACTCTATGACACGACACGGCGGCGGACGCGCCGTCGCGGAGACCTGCCGTCGAGCGTTCGCAACGAACGGCGGTATGATGCTGTAATTCTGTGGAGATTGCCGTCTGGCTCGGCTATGGAGCATGCGGCTGGTCGAACGGGACCGGCCACGCCACGGAGTCCTCGTTGAACAGCGTAGCGCGTAACTTTCGTGTGTCCGTCCTCGCCATCCTGGTGATCGTGGGAGCGTGGAGCGGCGCCCAGGCGCAGGCCCAGCGGGGCGGCGCCATCTCCCAGTTCGTCGTCCAGGGCAACAGCCGGGTCGAGCTGGAAACCATCCGGTCCTACATGACGGTGCGCGAAGGGCAGGTATTCAGCCCGGACGAAGCCGACAAATCGCTGAAAGCGTTGTTGCAATCTGGGTTGTTCGCCGACGCATCGTTCCAGCGCGACGGCGGGACGCTGCTGCTTCGGGTCGTCGAGAACCCGATCATCAACCGGATCGCCTTCGAGGGGAACAAGCGGGTCGAGGACGACACGCTGCGTCAGGAGATCACGTCGCGGCCGCGCACGGTGTTCACGCGCGCTAAAGTACAGGCCGACGTGAAGCGCCTGCTGGAAGTCTACCGCCGGGGCGGTCGCTTCAACGCCTCGGTCGAGCCCAAGGTCGTGCGGCTCGAGCAAAACCGGGTCGATCTGGTGTTCGAGGTCTTCGAGGGCGACGTCACGACGATCCGCCGGATCAGCTTCGTGGGCAACGAGCGCTTCAGCGACGGCACGTTGCGCGGCAACGTCCGCTCGACGGAGTCGGCATGGTACCGATTCCTTACCTCCGACGACCGTTACGATCCGGACCGCATCAATTTCGACCGCGAGATGTTGCGGAAATTCTATCTCGCCGAGGGTTATGCCGACTTCCGGGTGCTGTCCTCGATCGCCGAACTGACGCCGGACAAGCAGAATTTCTTCGTCACGTTCACCATCAACGAGGGCGAGCGCTACCGTTTCGGCAAGATCGACGTGACGAGCAGGCTGGCCCAGCTCGACGCCGAGCAGCTGCGGTCGCTGGTCGTGCCGCGCGAAGGCGACTGGTACAACGCCGACGAGGTCGAAGCGACGGTGGCGGCGATGTCCGATACCGTGGGAACGCTGGGCTATGCCTTCGTCGACGTGCGCCCCAACATCAAGCGCAACAAGGACACGCAGGCCGTCGACGTCACCTTCGACGTCCAGGAAGGGCCGCGCGTCTATGTCGAGCGGATCAACATCTCGGGCAACACACGCACGCTCGACCGGGTGATCCGCCGCGAGTTCAGGCTCGCGGAAGGCGACGCCTTCAACACCGCCAAGCTCCGGCGCACCCAGCAGCGTCTTCGCGCCCTGGGCTTTTTCGAGCGCGTCGAGATGGCGAACCAGCCGGGTGCCGCCCCCGACAAGACGGTGATCGACGTCAGCGTCGGAGAGCAGAGCACGGGCGAGATCTCGTTCGGCGCGGGATATTCGACGTCTGCCGGTGTTCTGGCCGACATTTCGGTCCGCGAGCGCAATCTGCTGGGCAAGGGGCAGGATCTCAAGCTCGGCTTCTCGTTGGGCACGTTGCAGTCGCAGATCGATCTCAGCTTCACGGAACCTTATTTCCTCGACCGCAACCTGTCGGCCGGCTTCGACGCCTTCCGGACCAGCCGCAACCTCCAGGAGGTCAGCGGCTACGACCAGTACACGGTCGGCTTCGCGCTGCGCACCGGCTACGCGCTTTCGGAGCACACCAGGCAGGTCGTCCGCTACACGTTCAAGTACGAGGAAATCACCAACGTCAGCGCGCTCGCCGGCAACTTCGTCCGCCGCCAGGAAGGCTCCGCCTACATCTCGGAAATCGGACAGACGCTGGTGTGGGATCGTCGCGACGACCGGCTGCTGCCGACCAAGGGCTGGGTGGTTCGCCTGACGACCGACCTGGCCGGACTTGGAGGCACCGAGTACTACGTGCGCGCACGCTCCGACGCGATCTATTACCAGCCGCTCGGCGCCGACTTCGTCGTCTCGGTCGGCGGCTCTGCCGGCATCGTTCGGCCGCTGCTCAACGACATCAGGATCGGTCAGCGCTATTTCATCGGAGGCGACTCGTTGCGCGGCTTCCGGATCGGCGGCATCGGCCCACGCGACGGTCTCGATTCGCTGGGCGGCCAGCAATTCTACGTCGGCACGGCCGAGCTAACGATTCCCCTGGGCCTTCCGAGGGAACTGCAGATCGTCGGCAAGGCGTTCGTCGAGGCCGGGAGTCTCTGGGGCGCGGTGGAGCAAGGCGCGACCATCCAGGACAGCGACATGACGCGCGTCTCGACAGGGGTCGGGTTGCAATGGATATCGCCGTTTGGCCCGATCCGGTTCGACTACGCGTTCCCGTTGCGCTACGTCTATGGCGTGGATCAGCCACAGGCGTTCAATTTCAGTTTCGGCACCCGCTTCTGACGTGGCGCCGAGCGAATGATGGCAGATATGAACACTTCGTCCAAACCAGCCAAGCCGGCGGGTACGTCTCTGGGCCCTCTGGATATCCGCCGGATCGTCGAGATGATCCCGCATCGCTATCCGATGCTGCTGATCGACCGGATGCTCGATCTTCGCCTCGCGGAGAGCGCGATCGGCCTGAAGAACGTCTCGATCAACGAACCGTTTTTCCAGGGCCACTTCCCCTCGCAACCGGTCATGCCGGGCGTTCTGATCGTCGAATCGATGGCGCAGACCGCTGGCGTCCTGGTCGTGGCAACCCTGGGAGCGGCGGCGGAAGGCAAGCTCGTGTACTTCATGTCCATCGACGGCGTGCGCTTCCGCCGCCCGGTAACGCCCGGCGACCGCATGGAAATCCATGTCCGCAAGCTGCAGGCCCGGCAGAATGTCTGGAAATTCGAGGGCAAGGCGATCGTCGACGACAAGGTCGCGGCGGAAGCGACGTTCGCGGCGATGATTCGCGACGTCTAGGGAGATCACCATGGATACCAGTTACACGCCCGCGGCCGACCTCAAGGCGGCGACGACAGCGCGGCCCGGTTTCGGCTTGCTGCACACCATGCTCCGCGTCAACGATCTCCAGAAGTCCGTCGATTTCTACACGCGATTGCTCGGCATGAAGCTGCTGCGGGCTCGCGACGTGCCCGGCGGCAAGTACAGCCTTGCCTTCGTGGGCTACGGCGACGAGTCGCAGGGCGCGGTGATCGAACTCACCTACAACTGGGGGCGCGACAAGCCCTACGAGCCCGGCACCGCGTTCGGGCATCTCGCGATCGGCATGCCCGACGTGAAGGCCGTGTGCGACAAGCTGGCCGTCGAGGGCGTGAAAATCCCGCGCCCGCCGGGACCGGTTCAGCACGGAACAACCGTGATTGCGTTCGTCGACGATCCGGATGGCTACAAGATCGAGCTGATCCAGCGCTGACCGGTCTGACCAATCGAGCCGACCACTAGAATCCCAGGAGCAGGCACACCGCGACGGCGCACAGAACGCCGACCGCGGCGGGTGGCCCCGCGTGCAGCAAAAACGTGAAAAACCGCGGACGGTTGTCGTTCGCGGCCGGCGGCATGCGCAACAACCGGGGGCGGGCGACGCGCATCGCCGTGCCCGATGTCGCCGCCCAACCGTCGTTGCGTCGTCCGCTTGCCGCCATCGATTCCTCCCTCCGCCGGACCGTGTTCTCGCGATCAGCCGCGGGCGTGCATCGGGACGAAGGCCCGCTCGGTCTGACCGGAGTAGAGCTGGCGGGGACGGCCGATCTTGGACTGGGGATCCTCGACCATCTCCCGCCACTGCGAAATCCAGCCGACGGTGCGGGCGACGGCGAACAGCACCGTGAACATCGACTCCGGCATGCCGATCGCGCGGAAGATAATGCCCGAGTAGAAGTCGACGTTCGGATAGAGCTTCTTCGAGACGAAGTACTCGTCCTTGAGCGCGATCTGCTCCATCTCCATCGCGAGGTCGAGAAGGGGATCGTTCTTGATCCCGAGCGAGGCGAGAACTTCGTGGCAGGTCTGGCGCATGACCGTCGCGCGCGGATCGAAGTTCTTGTAGACGCGATGACCGAAGCCCATCAGGCGGGTGTGGTCGGCCTTGTCCTTCACGCGCGACAGGAAAGCGGGAATGTTCGACTTGTTCCCGATCTCGCGCAGCATGTTCAGCACCGCTTCGTTGGCGCCACCGTGGCTGGGACCCCACAGCGAGGCGATGCCCGCCGCGATGCAGGCGAACGGATTGGCGCCGGACGAGCCCGCCAGGCGCACCGTCGAGGTCGACGCGTTCTGCTCGTGGTCGGCGTGGAGCATCAGGATGCGGTCCATCGCCCGTTCGATGACGGGATTGACCACGTAGTCCTCGGCCGGGACGCCAAACATCATGCGCAGGAAATTGCCAGCATAGCTGAGGTTGTTCTGCGGGTACATGAACGGCTGGCCGATCGAGTACTTGTAGGCCATCGCCGCGATGGTCGGCATCTTGGCGATCAGCCGGTACTGCGCGATCATGCGCTGGTGCGGATCGTTGATGTCGAGCGAGTCGTGATAGAATGCCGCCATGGCGCCGACGACGCCGCAGCACACCGCCATCGGATGCGCGTCGCGGCGGAAGCCCTGGTAGAAGCGAGTCAGCTGTTCGTGCACCATGGTGTGGCGCATGATGCCCGACGTGAACGAGGCCTTCTCCGCCGGGCTCGGCAATTCACCGTTCAGCAGAAGATAGGCGACTTCCATGAAGTCGCTCTTCTCGGCCAGTTCCGCGATGTTGTAGCCGCGATGCAGCAGGACCCCGGCGTCGCCGTCGATGTAGGTGATCTTCGACTCGCACGAACCGGTCGAGGTGAAGCCCGGGTCGTAGGTGAACATACCGGTCTGACCATACAGCGTGCGCACGTCGATCACGTCCGGCCCGGTGGTGCCTTCCATGACCTTGAATTTCCAGGTCTTGCCGGTCGTGTCGTCGGTGAGGGTAACGGTTTTCTGGTTCGTCATGTCGGCCACCTGCTGTCGAATCGGTTCAATCGCGGACGCAGCGAGCGGCACGGTCGCGCCAGAAGCGCGCGCCGACGCCGCGTTCGCCGGAACTGTATCTTATCTACCTTAACAAGCCGCGCGGCGCCGCGCAATTGAGTCAGGTTGCCTGCCGCATTGCAAGCCGCGCACGGCACTTCACGATGCGTTCGAATGCAAGCGGGCCAGCGATTCTTCGCGCCCGAGGATCGCGAGCACCTCGAACACGCCGGGCGAGATGGTCGATCCGGTGAGTGCGACTCGCAGCGGCTGCGCGATGGCGCCAAGTTTGACCCCGGCGGTTTCGGCAAAAGCCTTGACCGCGGCCTCCACGTTCGCCTCGGTCCACTCCGATACCGCTCCGATCGTCGGAATCAGACGGCCGAGCGTCGCGCGTGCTTCCGGAGTCAGGATCGCGCGGGCCTTGTCGTCGACCGGCGCCACGGCAGCGACATAGAAAGCAAGGCCGCCGGTCAGCTCCAGAACGGTGCGGGCGCGCTGTTTGACGCCGTTCAACCCGCGCTTGATCCGCTCGGCCGCGACATCCGGCAGGGGACCGTCGGCGGCTTTTTCCAGTGCCGGCAACACCAGCGGGAGCAACGACTCGTCGGACGCCTCGCGCAGATAGTGGGCGTTGAGACTGGTCAGCTTGGCGAAATCGAAGCGGGCGGGTGACTTCTGAACGTGCTCGAGGTCGAACCATTCCCGTGCCTTGGCCGTCGGAATGATTTCCTCGTCGCCGTGACTCCAGCCCAGCCGCAACAGATAGTTGCGCAGCGACTCGGGCAGGAAACCCATGTCGCGATAGGCATCGACGCCGAGCGCGCCGTGGCGCTTGGACAGTTTGGCGCCGTCGGCGCCGTGGATCAGCGGAATGTGGGCAAATGCCGGGCGCTTCCAACCCATCGCGTCGTATATCTGGACCTGGCGGAACGTGTTGGTGTGATGATCGCCGCCGCGAATCACGTGCGTGACGGCCATGTCGTGATCGTCGACCACCACCGACAGCATGTAGACGGGCGTGCCGTCGGAGCGCAGCAGGATCATGTCGTCGAGCTGGGCATTCTGGACCGTGACGTCGCCCAGCACGAGATCGGGAACCATCGTCTCGCCGATCTGCGGTGCCTTGAGGCGTACCACCGGCTTGACGCCGGCGGGAGCGTCCCCGGGATCGCGGTCGCGCCACGTACCGTCGTAGCGCATCGGCTTGCCCTCGGCGCGGGCCCGCTCGCGCATCGCGGTCAGCTCCTCCGGCGAGGCGTAGCAGTGATATGCCTTGCCCTCGGAAAGTAGCCGATTGGCGATTTCGGCGTGGCGGGCGGCGCGGCTGAACTGGAAGACGACATCGTCGTCCCAGTCGAGGCCAAGCCAGGACAGACCGTCGAGAATGGCGTCGATGGCCTCCGTGGTCGATCGTGCCCGATCGGTGTCCTCGATCCGCAGCAGGTACTTCCCCCCCAGCCGACGGGCATAGAGCCAGTTGAACAGTGCCGTGCGGGCGCCGCCGATATGGAGGAAGCCGGTGGGCGAGGGGGCGAAGCGCGTGATGACGGTCATGATTCCAGGAATGGCCGGGGGCAGCGGGAAATCGCGCCCGAAGCCTCTTTTCGGTCAAAAAGGCACGCGAGCATAGGGCGGCGCGACGACCTGTCAAACGACGAGCGTCCGCGTGGCGTAGCCGTTCCCGAAAATGCCCGAAGCCCGCGATGAGACTCGCCGCACACGAACTCGATCTGCCGACCGATACCCGCCCCGGTGTCGTCGGGCGAATCGCGCTCGCGATCGCGGACCGTCTGCAAGCCGAGCGCGACCGCTGGATCCTGTGGCTGCCGGTGGCCATCGGCTTCGGTATCGCGGTCTATTTCGAGTTGCCGGCCGAACCGCCCCTGTGGCTCGGTCTGGTGGCGCTGCTGGCAGGCGGTCTGCTGGCGGCGGCGCGGGCCGCTAGTGGAGCATTGTTTCCGCTGGGGATCGCGCTTGCCGCGTTCGGCGCCGGGTTGAGCGGTGCGACGTGGCGCGGCGAGGCGGTCGGCGCCCCCGTGCTGGGACGTACCATCGGTCCGGTGGTCGTCGAGGGCAGGGTGGTCGAGATCGGCATGCTGCCCGAGGGACGACGGATCTTGCTGGACCGGCCGCGCATTCCCGGCATCCGCACCGGGGACACGCCGGCGCGGGTCAGGATCTCTGCCTATCGCGGCATCTCCGATCTGCGGACCGGCGACCTCGTATCGGTGTCCGCGACGTTGCATCCGCCGCCGGGGCCAGCGGTGCCCGGCGGGTTCGACTTCCAGCGTTACGCCTGGTTCCAGCGGCTGGGTGCGGTGGGATACGCGCACGCCGCCCCGGTGGTGGTTCGTCGCGCGCCACCCGACGGCTTCGTGATGTGGATCGACGAGTTGAGGCGCGGTCTGACGGAGCGAATCGTGCGCGCCCTGCCCGGCGACGCCGGCGCCTTCGCCGCGGCGATCATGACAGGCGACCAGAATGGCCTGTCGAAGGACGCCATGCAGGCGCTGCGCGACTCGGGATTGGCCCATATCCTGTCGATTTCGGGGCTTCATCTCGCGTTTGCCGCCAGCCTGATGCTGGGGCTGGTCCGCTACGGTCTGGCGCTGGTTCCCCGCGTGGCGGTGCGCTGGCCTGTCAAGAAGATCGCGGCCGTCGCTGCCTTGGCCGGCTCGGCCTTCTATCTGGCGCTCGCGGGCGCGCCAGTGCCCGCCCAGCGCGCCTTCGCCATGCTGGCCGTGGCCCTGATCGGCGTGCTGGTCGACCGGGCTTCGTTGAGCCTGCGCCTCGTGTGTTGGGCGGCCGTCGCTATTCTCGTCACCCAGCCCGAAAGCCTGATCGGCGCCAGCTTCCAGTTGTCCTTCGCCGCGGTGGTGGCGTTGATCGCGGCGTGGGAGGCCACCCGCGCGTGGCGGGCGAAGCGCATGGCGCTGGCCGGCGACCGGCACGGCGGCGTCGCCGGCAGAGTGGCGCGGCACGTCGCCGACAGCGCGCTTTCCACGCTGGTTGCGTCGACCGCGACCGCCGGCTTCGCGATCTATCATTTCAACCGCCTCAGTCTCGCGGGCGTGGTCGCCAATCTGCTGGCAGTGCCTTTGACGGGCATCTGGGTGATGCCGTGGGGATTGCTGGCGATGCTCCTGATGCCGTTCGGCCTCGAAGGACTGGCGCTGGTCCCGATGGGATGGGGAGTCGACGCGACTCTCGTCATCGCGCGGTGGGCCGCCGCTCTGCCAGGCGCCGCGGGCGTCGTGCCGGCCATGCCGGGGGCGTCGCTCTGGCTGCTGGGCGTCGGCGGTTTGTGGCTTTGCCTGTGGTCGACCCGCTGGCGGTACTGGGGATTGCCGGCGGTGACTCTGGCCTTCGCGCTGATCGCCTTCCACCGCCCGCCCGACATCGTCGTCGGCGACGACGTGCGCCTGATCGGGGTTCGGGCTCGCGATGGCGGACTGCTGCTATCCTCGATCCGGAGCGAACGCTTCGCCGCCGACGCCTGGACGCGACGGGCGGGGTTGTCGGCGGCGACGGCCTGGCCGACCAACGGCGCCAGCGCGGACGGAACCCTGGCCTGTGCGTCCGGTGTTTGCCGGCGGGACGGAGCCGGGACAGGAATCGCTTTCGTGCTGCGTCCGGAAGTGTTGGCGCGAGGATGCCCGGAGGCCGATGGCATCGTCGCGCGCGCGTTTCTGCGGCAATCCTGTCCCGCCGCGGCGTGGACAATCGATCGTGCCGACGTCTGGCGGTACGGAAGTCATGCCGTCTGGCTCGATCCGACCGGGCGACTCCAGCGCATCGAAACCGCCAACGGCGTTCGCGGAGACCGTCCGTGGGTGCCGAAAGCCGACCGCCGGTGGTCGACGCCGAACGGTCAGTAGCGGCGGTAAATTCCGACCAGACAGCCCTGTACCTTCACCCGATCGGGGCCGAATATCCGGGTTTCGTAATGCGGATTGGCCGGTTCCAGCGCGATGGACGCGCCTTTGCGCCGCAGCCGTTTCAGGGTGGCTTCGGTGTCGTCGATCAGCGCAACGACGATGGCACCGTTTTCCGCCGTGTCGCCGCTGCGCAGGATCGCGGTGTCGCCGTCGAGGATACCGGCCTCGATCATCGAATCGCCTTCGACTTCGAGACAGTAGTGGGAGCCCTGACCCAGCAGCGAGGCGGGAATGTCGATCGTGGTGGTATTGTCGCGCAGTGCCTCGATGGGGGTGCCGGCGGCGATCTTCCCGTAGAGAGGCAAGGTCAGTGCCCCGGCGCTGTTCGCCGCGGTCATGGCGCCGCCGAAGCCACCCCTGAAGTCGCCGCGGATCACGTTGGGCGCGAACGACGAAGCAGTTTCGTGCAAGGCACCGCCACGAGATTGCGCCTCGACGTAGGGCAGGGCGGCCCGGCCGGCCGCGATCGATGCCGCTTCCGGCAGTTGGAGCACCTGCAGCGCGCGGGCGCGATGGGGCAGGCGGCGCAGGAACCCGCGTTCTTCCAGGCCCGTGATCAGGCGATGGATGCCCGATTTGGAGCGCAACTGAAGGGCCTCTTTCATTTCATCGAAAGATGGCGACACGCCGCCCTCGTTGAGGCGGTCGTTGATGAAAACGAGCAATTCGTGTTGTTTGCGGGTCAGCATGGGCGCCCTCGAAGTCGGTGCCCACTATATATAGAACAAAACACGAATTGTCACGCATGTTCCAGTTTGGTTCGTCGAAACTCCCAAAACGATGCACAGGCCTGCCTTCGCTTGAGGGGTGGCTCGCCGGTGACGATACCGAGATCGATAGTCAGAAATCCGGGCCGGCGTTCGCGAGGTCGATGATGTCGACGACGTCGCCCGCGCGTCGGGCCGGATCCTTCGGTGGTCGAACGAGCAGCGCGTCCGACCGGGCCGCGACCGACAGCATCGAACTGTCCTGGGTTGGATGCGGCGTGACCGTCGGCCGATCGTCGACCGCGCGCAACAGGGTCGATCGGACGTAGTCCTGGCGGCCATCGTTGGCGCGAACGTCGGCGCCCAGCGTGGCGCGCGTGGTGGCGACCGGCGTGCCGGGAAGGCCGGTCATTTTCTCGATCGCCGGTTTGAGAAAGAGCAGGGCACAGACCAGCGTCGACACCGGATTGCCGGGCAGGCCCAGCGCCTTGCGGTGGCCGGCCTCCGCGTACATCAACGGCTTGCCCGGCCGCATCGCGATCTTCCAGAAATCGATGCCGTAACCCTGCGCGCGCAGGGAGTCCTGGACCAGGTCGTGATCGCCGACCGACGCGCCACCCAGCGTTACCAGCAGGTCATGCTGGCCGCCGGCGGCAATCCGTTCGGCGACCGCGTCGCGCCGGTCGGCGACGATTCCGAGCATGACCGGTTCGCCGCCCCACGAGCGCACCAGCGTCGCCACCGCGATCGCCGAGGACGACACGATCTGGTTGCGGCCGACCGGTTCGCCGGGCATCACCAGCTCGTCGCCGGTGGCGAGAATCGCGACGCGCGGGCGGCGGTGGACCGCCAGCCAGGGTACGTTCATCGCCGCCGCCAGCGCCTGGTCGCGCGCGGTCAGGCGTTTGCTCGGCTGGATGCCGACGGCGCCGGTCGAGAAATCGAGCCCTTTGCGGCGGACATGCCGGCCGGCGGTGGGTTGCTCCAGGATCGTGACGGCATGCGGGTATCCGGCCACGACCGGCCGCGCGCCGGGGCGATGTTCGGCGGTGTCTTCCTGGATGACGATGGCGTCGGCGCCCGACGGCAGCGGGCCACCGGTGAATATCCGCACCGCTTCGCCGGACTTCAGGGCATGGTCGTGGGAACCGCCGGCGGGTGCTTCGCCGACGACGCTTAGGGTGGCGGGAACGGATGGCACGTCGGCGGCGCGCAGCGCGTAGCCATCCATGGCGGAGAGATCGGCGAAGGGTTGATCGAGGCGGGCCACGACGGGCGCGGCGAGGACGCGGCCGGCGGACTCGTGGATGGCGATGGTTTCGGCCGGCAGCGGGGAGAAGGCGGCGAGGATGCGGTCGAGGGCTTCGGCTACGGAGAGCATGGCGGGTCCATCGCGAAAAAGGGCATGCTGGAAGGCGTTTTTCAGGAGTCGCGATTTTCCGTGTAAGTACCTGATTTTCCACCCGTTTTCAGAACCAAACGAATGTCGGAAATGGTCATTCCGCGGTCGATTGCCTTGCACATGTCGTAGACCGTCAGACCGGCCACCGAGGCCGCCGTCAGGGCCTCCATCTCGACCCCGGTGCGGCCGGTCAGCTTGCAGGTCGCCTCGATCTCGACGCTCGATGTCGCCTCGTTGCAAACGAGTGTCACTTGCACCGAGGTGAGCGCCAGCGGGTGGCAGAGCGGGATCAGGTCGGGGGTGCGCTTGGCGGCCATGATGCCGGCCAGCTGGGCGACCGCCAGAACGTCGCCCTTCTTCAGCGCCTTGTCGCGAATGAGACGCAAGGTCTCGGGCGCCATCCGCACCGTCGCGCGGGCGACCGCGACCCGCTCGGTCTCGGCCTTGGCGCCAACATCGACCATGACGGCGTTGCCGGCGGCATCGAAATGGGTGAGGTCGGACATGTCCGGCGCGCTCCGGATCAGGCCGCGACCGGGTCGGCGATCATCTCGCGGACAGCGGCGGCGACATCGGGTTTTCTCATGAAACTTTCCCCGATCAGGAAGCAGCGCGCGCCCACGCCGGCCATCCGCGCCAGGTCGGCGGGATTGTCGAGGCCGCTCTCCGAAATGGCGAGGCGGTCCCCGGGAACGTTCCGGACGAGCTCGATTGTCGTCGCCAGACTTACAGATAATGTCTTTAGATTTCTGTTGTTTATACCAATAAGCTCAGAATTTAGTTTAAGTCCGCGCTCAAGCTCGCGCTGATCATGAACCTCGACCAGCACATCCATGCCCAATTGACGAGAAAAGTCGCATAACTCCTTGGCCTGACTGTCTTCCAGGCAGGCCATGATCAACAGCACGCAGTCCGCGCCCAGCGCCCGGCTTTCGACGATCTGGTAGGGATCGATCATGAAGTCCTTGCGCAGCGCCGGCGTGCTCGAGGCGGCGGCACGCGCGGTCACCAGAAACGAATCCTCGCCCTGGAAGTAGGGGGTATCGGTCAGCACCGACAGACACGTCGCGCCACCTTCCTGGTAGGCGGCGGCCAGCGCCGGCGGGTCAAAATCCGGCCGGATCAACCCCTTGGACGGCGAGGCTTTCTTGATTTCCGCGATCAGTCCGTAGCGGCCGGCCGCCACGGCCTCGCGCAGGGCGCCGGCGAAGCCGCGCGGCGCGTCGGCCTGGCGGGCCGCGGCTTCGACCTCGGCGATCGGCCGCGTCTTCTTGCGCGCGTTCACCAGTTGCGCCTTGTCGGAGCAGATCTTGTCGAGCGCGGTGCCGCTGGCGGCAAAGCGCGCGATCATGTCGAGAGTGCCGCGGTCGGCCATTGTCGTCCTTACCCCGGCCTGGGGCCGCAAATCGCGGCCATGGTTTCGAGCGACCGGAGTGCCCGGCCGCTGGATATCGCCTCGGCGGCCATCGCCGCACCCGCCCCGAAGTCGCTCGCCTTGCCCGCCACCTGGAGCGCCGCGGCGGCGTTCAGCAGCACGATGTCGCGCAGGGCGCCGGTTTCGCCCGCCAGCAACCGGCGAATGGCGGCGGCATTGTAGGACGGATCGCCGCCCCTGAGGTCCTCGATCTTCGCCCGCGGCAATCCAGCCAGTTCCGGCGCGATCTCGAACTCGCGCACCGACACCGCGCCGTCGCCGTCGCGCGTCATCTCGGCGGCCCAGCTGGTCGTGGTGGTCGTGATCTCGTCCATGCCGTCCGCACCATGCACGACCATGGCCCGTTCGAGACCAAGCTGCCCCAGCGCCTCGGCCATCGGCCGCACCCACTTGCGGTCATAGACGCCGACCAGCTGGCGCGCGACGAGGGCGGGGTTGGACAGCGGCCCCAGCAGATTGAAGATCGTCCGGGTCGGCGCCAGCTCGACGCGGGGACCCGCGACGTTGCGCATGGCGCTGTGGTGGCGCGGCGCCATCAGGAAACAGATGCCGGCCTCGCGCAGGCTGCGCTCCAGGTCAGGCACCGGCACGTCCATGCCGATGCCCAGCGCCGACAGCACGTCGCCGGCACCCGATTTCGAGGTGAAGGCCCGGTTGCCGTGCTTGGCGACCGGCACGCCGCAGCCCGCCACCACCAGCGCCGTCGCGGTCGAGACATTGTGGGTGCCGTGATGATCGCCACCGGTGCCGACGATATCGATCGTGCCCGCGGGCGCCTGGACCCGCAGCACCTTTGCGCGCAGCACGGAAGCACCGCCCGCCAGTTCCTCGACGCTCTCGCCGCGCA
>CAMDVZ010000026.1 GCA_945878895.1 Caenispirillum bisanense
CGCAACTCCCGCGCCGACAGATCCCACCGCGTGATCCCGATTGGCTGACCCATCTGCGCTTCTCCCGAAAGCCGTGACGGGCACACCGAATCAGCGTTCACCCGCTTCGGCAAGGGGCCGAGAGTCCCGGATTCCGCTACCTGGTATTACGTCGCCACGCGTTCGCGGTCCCTCGCCGCGCCCCGCGGACAGGCGTGGTTCAGATCATGCTCGGATCGGTCGGCAGTCCCAGCACGACGCGGCCGGCGAGTTCGTAGCTCGGTGGTGCCACCATCATGTGCTGGGTGATGACGTGGGCGTCGCGGAAGCGGCGTTGCAGGGTGTTGGAGCGGTAGACCGACGAACCGCCGGCCAGCGTGTAGCAGAGGTCGACGGCGCGGGCCGATTCGTTGGTCGCGTGCGTGGAGGCCAGCCGCAGGGCCGCGCGCCGCTCGACGGTGATCGCGCCGCGTTCGGCTTCGGCCCAGGCGTCCCCGATCGCTTCGACCAGAAACGCGCGGGCGGCGCGGACGATGGCTTCGGCGCGCGCGACGTCGTTCTGCGTCATGCCGCGTTCGGCCAGCGCCCGGTTGCTCAGGGTCGGCTTCTTGGCGCCGGCGATCTCCACGATGTCGCGGATGGCGCCGCGCGCGATGCCGAGCGAGGTCATGGCGCAGATCATGCCGAGCAGGCCAAACATCGGGAACACGTAGAGCGGCGTGCCCACGCGCGGCTTGTCGCGGGTCAGCGAGATCGTGTGCGCGGCCGGCACGAACAGGTCGGTCACCTTGATGTCGCAGGAGGCCGTGCCGCACAGGCCCGAGGTGTACCAGTTGTCGAGGAACTCGATCTTCTCGCGCGGAAAATAGGCCGTCAGCACTTCAGGCACGCCGTCCCGGATCATGCGCGGCTTGCCGTCCTCCCAGGCCACGCAGCCGCCCTTGATCCAGCCGCAATGGCTGCTGCCACTCGCCCACTGCCATTGCCCGGTGACGCGGTAGCCGTCGCCCTCCTTCACCGCCTTGCCGCGCGGCGCGAAGATGCCGCCGGTCACCGCGTCGGGAGCGCCGTGGATCAGCTTGGCGGCTTCCGGTTCCAGATAGGCCGCCGTGCTGCCCGAACTGGCGCCGATCGCCACCGTCCAGCCGGCCGATCCGTCGGCGGCGGCGACCTCCTCTATCGCCTGCATCAGCACCAGCGGATGCGCTTCCTCGCCGCCCAGACTCTTCGGCACGCAGAGCTTGAACACTTTCGTGGCAATCAGGGAGCTCGCGAGATCGGCCGGGATTTGCCGCGCCTGCTCGATCTCCTCGCCGCGCCTGATGATCTCCGGCAGCAGGGCGCGCAGGCGGTCGAGCACGGGATGGGCGGGCCAGTCGGTCATCGGTTTCGTTCCTTCGTTCTAAACGGCGCGATGGTCAGTGGTTTGTCGCTCGTCCCGATCGCCGCCGCGTTCACGCCAACCTACCCACGCGTCTCGGTTCGGTTGCGCACGACACCATTTCTTACCTTCCCTCGCCAACGGCGGGGGAAGGTGCGAGGACCGTGGCGTCGCCATCCCACCAGCATGCACGCTATCGTTCCACGTCACGCGTGCAACCGCGCCAGCGGGCGGCCGAAAATCTCGCCGCGCAGCTGGGCGCAGAACAGCTCGGCGAGGCCGTCGAGACCTACGATGACGTGCTCCCTGAACTTGAGCTTGCCCTCGGCGATCCAGCCGGTCATCGCATCGGTTGCCTCGTCGTAGCGGTCGGCATAGTCGAACACGATCAGGCCTTCCATCCGCAGCCGCTTGCCGATGAACTCGTAGACGCGGCGGGTGCCGTACCGGGACGAGGGATCGGCGTTGTAGTCGGCGATCTGGCCGGAAACGACGATGCGCCCTTTCGGTCGCATGCAGGCGATCGCCGCGTCCAGGATGATACCGCCGACATTGTCGAAATAGACGTCGACGCCATCGGGCGCGACGTGCCCGATCCGCTCGGCCATAGCCTCGACGGTGTCGGCGCCGCGGCGCTCGATCACCGCGTCGAAGCCGGCTTCCTCGCGCAACCAGCTTCGTCGTTCCTCGCCGCTGGCGATGCCGACGACCCGGCAGCCCATCAGCTTCGCGACCTGGCCAGCCGTGGCGCCGACCGGGCCGGCCGCCGAGGAGATCAGGACGGTCTCGCCGGCCTTCGCGAGACCGACGTCGCGGAGCCCGAAATAGCCGGTCAGTCCGGGGATCGTGAGAATGCCGGCCCAGGCGCTGAGCGAAGGCGTGCTGGCGGGAATGCGGCGGGTGCCGCGTCCGCTGATCTGGACGTGCTCGGCCCAGCCGAAAGGCCCGCTCAGCAGGTCGCCCGGCTTGAAGGCGGGATTGCGCGACTCCGCGACCCGGCCCACCGCCGGGCCTTCCATCGTCTCGCCCAGCTGCATGCCTCGCGCGTAGCTGGCGTCGCCGCCCAGGCGGTTGCGGCTGCCGGGATTGGCGCTGGCGTAGAGTACCTCGACCAGAAGCCGGCCCTCGGACAGCGCCGGCAGATCGCGTGTCTCGACGCGGAAATCGTCGGCCACCGGAGCGCCCTCGGGGCGACGCGCCAGCACGACGTGGCGGCTGCGCACGACGGCGCTACTCGCCGCCGGTACCGGTCACGCCACCATCGGCCACGATCATCTGCGCCGTCACGAAGGCGCCGGCTTTCGAAGCGAGGAAGCAAGCGACGCCGCCGATCTCGTCGGGCTGACCGATGCGCTTGAGCGCCGCCTTCTTCTCGGCTGAGGCGCGGATCGTCGGATTGTCCCACAGCGCCTTGGCGAAATCGGTCTGGATCAGCCCAGGTGCGATGGCGTTGACGCGGATGTTGTGGGGTCCCCACTCGGCCGCCAGCGATTTCACGAGCGACAGGTCGGCCGCCTTGGACATGTTGTAGGCGGCGATGTGCAGCGAGGCCGTCAGGGCGCCGATCGAGGAGACGATGATGATCGTACCGTCCCTGCGTTCCGCCATTTCAGGCGCGACCATGTTGGTCAGCCACAGGTTGGACAGCACGTTGTTCTGCATGATCTTGGTGAACACCTCGTCTTTCAGTCCGGTCAGCGGACCGAAATGCGGGTTGCTCGCGGCGTTGCAGACAAGGATGTCGACCCTGCCGTAGGCCTTGCGGGCCTGCGCGATCAGGTTCTCCAGCTGGCTCTTGTCGGAAATGCTGGCGGCGACGGCAATCGCGTCGCCACCTTTGGCCTTGATGCCGGCCACGACTTCCTCGCAGGCCGGCAGCTTGCGGCTGGACACGACCACCTTGGCGCCCTGGATCGCCATCTGCTCGCAGATCGAGCGCCCGATACCGCGGCTCCCGCCGGTGACTACCGCGACCTTGCCCGTGAGATCGAACATCGACATGCGCTTGCTCCCTTGATTTGCTTTCCGGGTCACCTTACCGACCGGCGGCGCGGCGCGACAAGCCCGAAGGGCCGCATCGACGAAACGACACGATGGACGGAGCCGCCATGCGGGCCACGGGGCTTGCGGCCGGCGCGGTTTCGGGTTCGTCTCCTCTCCAGAAACGATCAAGGCTCCAAGGGAGGACGACCATGAAATTCGGCATCTTCTACGAAATGCAGCTGCCGCGCCCGTGGACGGCCGACGGCGACCACAAGCTGCTGAAGAACGCGCTGACGCAGGTCGAACTCGCCGACAGGCTCGGCTACGACTACGCGTGGGAAGTCGAGCATCACTTCCTGGAAGAATATTCCCACTCGCCCGCGCCCGAAGTGTTCCTGGGTGCGGCCAGCCAGCGCACGAAGAACATCCGGCTTGCGCACGGCATTATCCAGCTGACGACGAACCACCCGGCACGCGTCGCCGAGCGGGTCGCCACGCTCGATCTGTTGAGCGACGGGCGGGTCGAGTTCGGCATGGGCGAGAGCGCCAGCGTGACCGAGCTGGAGCCGTTCGGCCGTACCGCCGAGGAAAAGCGCGCGGTGTGGGAAGACGCGGTGCGCGCCGTGATTCCGATGTTCGGCGAGGGCGGCGTTTCCTACGACGGCCCCTACTTCAAGTTCCCGCTGCGCAACGTGCTGCCCAAGTCGTTGCAGAAGCCGCACCCGCCATTGTGGGTCGCCTGCTCGCAACTCGAGACCATGGAGATGGCGGGCCGCCGCGGCATGGGGGCGCTCGGCTTCCAGTTCCTCAGCGCCGACGCCGCGCATGCCTGGGTGCACGCCTACTACAACTCCTACACCAAACGCCTCGACAAGCTGTGCGACTACCAGACCAACCCGAACATCGCGCTGGTCAGCTACTTCATGTGCGCGCCGACCGACGAGGAAGCCCGGCGCCGGGCCGATGGCGCCACCTTCTTCCAGTTCGCGCTGCAGTTCTACGGCGCCTCGAAGGGCCGCGAACGGCCGCCGCCGGGCACCGTCAACATGTGGGACGAGTACAACAAGTGGAAGGCGGCCAACCCCGAGCAGGCCGCCCGCGCCCTCTCCGGTGGCCTGATCGGCTCGCCCGAGACCATCCGCAAGAAGCTGCGCAAGTTCCAGGCCTCCAACGTCGACCAGATCATCCTGCTCAACCAGGCCGGCAAGACCACGCACGAGCATATCTGCGAGAGCCTGGAACTGTTCGCGAAGGAAGTGATGCCGGAGTTCCACGCCGCCGAACCCGAACATCAGGCATGGAAAAAGAAGGTTCTCTCGGGCGAAATCCAGCTCGAGGAAATCGACACCGATCCGCACAAGACCCGCTTCCGGCCCGGCATGATCACGGTCGAGCCAAAGGTGGCGGCGGAGTAGTGGTCAACGCTCGTCGGATAGCGTGAAACGCGCTACCAGTTCCATGTGCGGGGACCACAGGAACTGGTCGATCGGACGCAGTTCTTCGAGACGGTAGCCGGCCGCGATCAGGATCGCGGCGTCGCGACGGAACGTGACGGGGTTGCACGAGGCGGCGACGATGGTCGGCACGCCGCTGCGCGCCAGCGCCTCGGTCTGGGCGCGGGCGCCGATCTTGGGCGGGTCGACGATCGCGACGTCGAAGCCTTTCAGGTCCTCGCCCGGCATCGGATCGCGCTCGATATCGCGCCGGGTCGCGGTGGCGACGCCGGTTAGCGCCTGCCGGCGTAGCGCCACGTCGATGGCGGCGACCGCGGCGGCGTTTCCCTCGATCAGCGACAGGCGGCGATCGGGCAGCAATCCGAGCGACAGCGTTCCGATGCCGGCGAACAGGTCGATCACCTTCCGGGCGCCGCCAACCCACAGCGCGACCGCGCCACGCAACGCGGCTTCGCCGGCCAGACTCGCCTGGAGAAAGCCACCGGGCGCGGGCGCCACCGCGACGGGGCCGAGATTGACGACCGGCGGGCGGCGGGTAAGCAGGATTTCGGCCTTGCCACGTTGGCCCCACGACAGGCGCGCGATGTCGGAGCGTTCTGCGAAAGCGGCGATGGCTTCGCGGTGGCGCAGCGACAGTTCGGCGCCGGCCGGCGGCACGATCAGGATGTCGGCGCCGCCGTCGGTCCAGTTGACGACGATCTCGGCTTCCGACCGCCGTGGCAGGATCGTCGCGGCGAGCGCCCGCAGCGGCGCGAACAGCGCCACGATTTGCGGCAGGGCGACGGGGCATTCGGCCAGATCGACAACGGCATGGGAACGGCGGCGCGCGAACCCCAGCACGGCGCGAGCGGCCTCGCGTCGCACCGTCAGATCGACGCGGCGGCGGCTGCCGGGCGGCGTGAAGAGCGGCGGCGCGATGGAGCCGATGTCGGCCCTCAAGGGCGCCAGATCGACCAGCAGCCGCTCCATCTTGGCGGCGCGATACAGCTCTTCGGACCAGTGCTGCAACGCGCAACCACCGCACTCGCTGAAATGCCGGCACGGTGGCTCGCGACGATCCGGCGAGCGTTCCTGGATCGTACCGACGCCGGCGTCCAGCCGCCCTTCCCGCTCGCCCGAGACCGTCGCCTTGATTCGCTCGCCGCGAAGCGTCAGCGGAATCCGGATCGGGCGTGTCGAGCCGTCCGCCAGCGTGGCGTTGCCGAAGCCATCGCCCTGGGCGCCGTGGCTTTCGACGACGACGTTTACCCGCTCGCCGAGAAACGGCGTCGGCGCGACCGCGCGCGGCTTCTGCTTCAGGCGCTGGTGCCGAGCCACGATGCCGCCGCCTTGATCTCGCCGACCCGCAGGCCGACGACGTTGAGAACCGAGGGATTGACCGCGTCGTCGAAGCCGGCGTCGCCGAGCACGCCGAGCCGGCGCAGGATGGTGGCCATCGCCACTTCGGCGGCGCGTGCCGCCCCGTCCCACATCTTGAGCGCCACGCCGAGGCCAAGCGTCGGCAGGATGGCGCAATAGACGCCCTCGGCGCCGGTCTTGACCTGGGCCACGCCCGCCAGCGCGCCGTTGATGCGGGTACAGAAGCGGCCGGTGCCGGCCATGAAGAAAGGCTCCGCGTTCATCGCCGCCCGGATGCGCAGGATGGCGGCGACACGCTTGTCCGGCAGGCGCGACGGATCGGCCAGATTGGCCATCGCGCGCGCCATGTGACGCAACGGAACGCCGACTGTCGGGATGCCGCAACCGTCGGTGCCGACCGGTGCGGAGGCCACGTCGAACCCGCCGAGATCGGCGTAGATCGCGGCGATCCGCTGCTGCACGGGATGATCGGCGCGGATGTAACCGCGGGTTGGCTCGCCGAGATGCGTGGCGGTGGTCAGGAAACCGGAATGCTTGCCCGAGCAATTGTTGAAGGCGGGCGTCAGCGCCACACCGGAACCCACGAACGCGCCGTTGATCGGCAGTCGCGTCGGCGCATGGGCGCCGCATTCGAGATCGGCCTCCGACAGGCCGACTTTGGCCAGCCACGTCCGTACCGCCTCGACATGCCGGGGTTCGCCATTGTGCGAGGCGCAGGCCAGCGACAATTGTACGTCGGTCAGGCCGAACCGGTCGGCCGCCCCGCTCTCGACCAGCGGGATCGCCTGCAACGGCTTGATCGCCGAGCGCGCCATGACCGGCGTCTCGATGTCGCCCCACGATTCATGGATCGCGCCATCGGCACGCGCGATCGCCGCGGCGCCGACATGGCGGCTCTCCATGATCGGGCCGCGCCTGACCTCGATCAGGACCGGGTCACGTGTCATCGGCGGGCTCAGTGCCAGACCGCCGGCAGCGACGTCAGGCCGCGCAGCGTGAAGGAGCGCCGCCAGCTCGGAGTGTCCTTTTCCGGCAGTTCCAGCGTCGGGAAGCGGCGCAGCAGGGCCGCGAAGGCGAGCTCCGCCTCCAGCCGCGCCAGCTGGGCGCCGAGGCAATGGTGTATGCCGCCGCCGAACGACAGCGGCCGCACGTCGGGCCGCGTCACGTCGAGCGAATCGGGGTCGACGAACATCGCCGGATCGCGATTGCAGGCCCCCAGCAGCAGGATCACGCTGTCGCCCTTGGGGATCGCGACGCCGCCGACGTCGACGTCTTCCATGGCGACGCGGCCGGTGATCTGGACCGAGGAGTCGTATCGCAGCAATTCCTCGATCGCGCCGGGGATGAGCAAGGGATCGCGCTTGAGCCGTTCCAGTTGCCCGGGATTGCGGTGCAGCGCCAGCAGGCCATTACCGATCAGGTTGCTGGTGGTCTCGTGGCCGGCGCCGAACAGCAGGCCGATATTGGCGTGCAGCTCCTCGGTCGTCAGCCGGTCGCCCGCCTCCTCCGCCTGCACCAGCAACGTCGTCAGATCGTCTTTCGGCTCCTTGCGGCGCAGATCGCACAGCATCGAGAAATAGGCCGCCCCGGCCTGCGAGTTGGCGTTGGCCTGGTCCATCTCCTCGCGGCTCATTGGCGCGGGGTCGAGGATGCGGCCATTGACGTTGCTGGCGTCGAGAAACGGTCCACGATGGTCTTCGGGAATGCCCAGCATGTCGCAGATCACGATCGCCGGCAGACGGTGCGCGAGGTCCTTCGCCACGTCCATGTGGCCCTGGTGGGCGACCCGGTCGAGTTGCTCCTCGACGAGGGCCGCGACGCGGGCGCGCATGTCGCCGATCCGTCGCGCCGTGAAGGCCTTGGTGACGAGGCCGCGCAGGCGGGTGTGGTCGGGCGGATCCTGCACCAGCATGGTCTTCGCCATGCTGGCGATGGCCGGCTCGTTCATCGCGCTCTCGCCGTAGCGGCGCGCCATGTTGGCGGCATAGGCCTTGCCGAAGCGGCGGTCCCTCAAAACGAAGGCGGCGTCCTCGTAGCGGCTCACCAGCCAGAAGCCGATCGGCGTGCGCATCACCGGTGCGGCTTCGCGCAGCCGCCGGTAATAAGGATAGGGATCGGCGATGAAGGCCGGATCGAGCGGATTGAAGGCGAGGTCCGGCGCGGCCGGCGACAGCGTGTCGGGCATGGTTGAAGGCTCCTGTGGTGCCTCCCTATACGCCAACGGTGACGCCCGCGTCACGCGCGGCGACCGTTGAGCCCGGCGCCGCCCTCCCCTACGCTGCGTTACCGGAAACACGACACGGGGCGGACGATGTATCTGACGCAGGGACTGAGACGGGCGGCGCAGCAACGGGCGAACGGCATGTCGACGGTGTTCCGCGACCGCCGCCGGACTTGGCGGGAAACCGCCGAACGCGTCGCGCGCGTCGCCGGTGGCCTCGCGGGTCTCGGCGTGAAGGCCGGCGACCGGGTGGCGATCCTGGCGCTCAACAGCGACAGCTATCTCGAACTGATGTATGCCATCCCGTGGCTGGGTGCCGCCATGGTGCCGCTCAACACGCGGCTCGCCACGCCCGAGAACGAATACGTGCTGAACGACGCCGGTGCCTGCGTGCTGTTCGTCGATGCCGCCATGCGCCATCACGCGGAAGCGCTGGTCGGCAAGTTGCCGGCCGTGAAAGCGATGGTCTGGCTCGACGACGAGAAAGCGCCTCCCGGCATGACGCGCTACGAGGCACTCGCCGCGTCGGCGCCGATTCCCGATTCCGGCGCCGGCGGCGAGACGCTGGCGGGCCTGTTCTACACCGGCGGCACGACCGGCAAGTCCAAGGGCGTGATGCTCACCCACAACAACCTGGTCTGGAACGCGATGAACGCGATCGGCGGGATCGGGTTCGACGCCGATACAATCTACCTGCACGCCGGCCCGATGTTCCATCTCGCCGACGGCGCGTCCTCGTTCGGCGTAACGACCGTCGGCGGCGGCCACGCCTTCGTGGCCCGGTTCGACGCGGTCGACTGCCTCGACACCATCGCGCGGGAGAAGGTCACGCACAGCCAGTACGTGCCGACCATGATCAACATGATCTGCAGCCATCCCCGCTTCGCGGAGTTCGACATCTCCAGCCTCGTCCGCGTCCTCTACGGCGCCTCGCCGATGCCCGAGGGCGTGCTGCGCAAGGCACTGGAACTGATGCCGAACTGCCGGTTCATCCACGCCTACGGCATGACGGAAGCGGCCCCGATCCTGACGATGCTGCCGACCCGCTACACGACGCTGGATGGTCCCCATGCCGGCCGGCTGAAATCCTGCGGCCTCGCCGCCCACACCGCCGAGATCAGGATCGTCGATCCCGACCGCAAGGAAGTGCCGCGCGGCACGACCGGCGAGATCGCCGCCCGCGGTCCGATGATCATGAAGGGCTACTGGAACAAGCCGGCCGAGACCGAAGCGGTGCTGGAGAACGGCTGGTACTATTCCGGCGACGCCGGCACGATGGACGAGGAAGGCTTCGTCTTCGTGGTCGACCGCATCAAGGACATGATCATCAGCGGCGGCGAAAACATTTACTCGGCCGAGGTCGAGAACGCGATCTCGCTGATGCCCGGCGTCGCCGAGGTCGCGGTGGTTGGCATTCCCGACGACCGGTGGGGCGAGACCGTCCACGCCGTGATCGTGCCGAGGCCCGGCGCCGTCCTGACCCAGGAGGTGGTGATCGCCCATTGCCGCAGTCTGATCGCCGGCTACAAGCTGCCGCGCAGCGTCGAATTCCGCGACACCAGCCTGCCTTTGTCCGGCGCCGGCAAGGTCCTCAAGCGCGACCTGCGCGAGCCGTTCTGGAAGGGCTACGTCAAGGGCGTGAACTGAGGTGACGACGGCTCCGGTCTACGTCCTGCGCGACGCCACGCCGGCCGATGCACTGGCCATCGCTGCCCTGCACGTCGCGAGCTGGCGCGTCGCCTATCGCGGCATCCTGCCTGACGACTATCTCGATGGCTCTGCCGCCGCCGCCGAAGCCGACGCCCGCTGGGTGGAAAACTTCCGGACCGTAGGCCGCGACGACATCCTGATGGTAGCCGACGGCGACGCCGGCCTGCTCGGCCTGATCGCGGTCTGGGCCGGGCGGGAGGCCGGTTTCGATACCTACATCGACAACCTGCACGTCCGCCCGCATTTGCGCGGCCAGCGCATCGGCGCCCGCCTGCTCGGCGAGGCGACCCGCCGCATGATCGCGGCCGGCCATCGCACGACCTGCCTGTGGCTGCTCGACGGCAACGACCAAGGCGGCCACTTCTACCGCCGCATCGGCGGCAGCTTCGAGGATCACCAGACCGGCGAAATGGGCGGCCACCCGATCGGCGAGACGCGGGTCGTGTGGCGGGATCTGCCAGGATTGGCAAAGGCGTGCGACGACTCCTGATCCCTATGCGGCAGGGCGATGTTCCGTCCCCGCGCCGGCCGTGATCGCCAGCAGCCGACCTGGCGCCACCACCTTCGCGCGATGCCACAGACCGGTCGGCACCAGCACCGCCTGCCCCGCTTCCATGACCACCGACTCGACCGTGCGCGCCGGATCGTCGTGCTCGATCAGCAGTTCCATCCGTCCCGTCATCATCACCAGCAATTCCGGCCCCGCCGGATGACGTTCCCAGTGATCCCAGTCGGCCGTCTGGTCGAACATCGAGCAGAGGCGACCGCTGTCGAGATCGCGGCGGTCGGCGACACCCGCCCAAAACGCAGGCCCTCCTTCCATCGTCGTCGCACCGTCGTCGGCCCGGAGATGGAGGTAGGTGCGGGCGAGATCGAGGAGGACGGCATCGGCGGTCATGGCGCTACTCCTTGGCTGGCGCGGCGATTATAGGCCCGCCCTCACGCCAGCATCACCAGCCCGTCGCTCGACGCGCCAAAGCCGAACCCGACATAGAAGCGCCGCTCCTCGCCGCCCGCTACGTCGGCCGAGACCACGACGTGGGTGGCGTGGCGGACGCGCGCCCATTCGACGGCGGCTGACAGCAGCCGGCGACCGACCCGGCGGCCGCGCTGTTCGGGACGCACGAGAACGCCGTCGACGGCGAAGACGCGCGGCTCGCTGCCGGCGGCGCCGGTGTCGCCCGCCGTCGGGCGGACCCGCACGATGGCCAATCCCGCGATGCCGGTGGAGGTCTGCGCCACCAGCACGATGGTCGCGGGATCCAGCGTCAGGCGGGCGATCCGCTCGCGCGCCGAAGCGGGGTCGGTGGGCGTGTCGCCCCGCATGAGCAAGGCCGCCAGTCCGTCGTGGTCGCGTACGGTGGCGGTGCGGATGCGCAGCACCAACGGATCGAGCGGCGCGGCCGTCCCGGGGGCAATGTCGAGTGGTGGGGTGATCGTGTCCATGTCGTCCTCCAGGGCCGTGGGCCGGACCGGAGACGCTCTGAAAACACGAAAGCCGCCGGGTCAGCGGCGGCTTCGTCGAGTCGTGAATGACCTTACGCGCCGCACTATGTGCAGGACGTAAAATACCAGCTTGAGTGCGGGTGATTGGCCATGGCGATTTTGTAACAGTGGACGCGGCGGTGGTCAACGAATCCGTCCGGAACGATTTCCGGATCAGCCACGTCCGATCATCAGTCCGAGCGCCAGCAGGCTGGCCGCGAGCGTCGGGTAGCTGCTCAGCGACATGCCGAACGCCCGCGATCCGGCACCGCCGGGATAGCCGATCCGGAACGCGATCCGCCCGAGGCAGAACAGTCCGACCAGCCCCGGGATCAGCAGCAGTTCGCGGCCGTTCAACAAGGTCGCCAGCACCAGGTGGACGCCGATCGCCGCCAGCGCCTGCTCGACCGAGTTCTGTAGAACCGCCACGTCGATGGCGAGGCGGGTGCTCGGCGCGCCGAACGCGGAGCCCCTGATGTCGGCGGTCGAGTATTAGCGGCCCATCGCGATCTTGCCAGCCATCGCGAGCAACCAGATCAGGATGAACAGGTCGCAGCGCAGCGCGAAGGCGAGGCGATCGGCCATGTCACGCGGCGCCAGACCGATCGGCGACCACCACAGTGCCGCCAGCACCGCGACGCTCAGGCCGATGCCCGACAGGATGCCGCCCACGATGCACCGTTGCTCCGCGGCGAGCGTGTCGGCGGTGAATTCCGGTGGCGGGTTCGGGTTCACGACGGGGTCCTCCATTGGAACGACAGCGGAATGGTCGTCAGAACGTCCACCCGACCGCTATCAGCGCCGTCGCCAGCGCGCAGCCCATCAGCGGGACATGGAACCAGCAGCGCCACGCGATCCAGGTGAACACGGCGCCGGTGGCCGTCATCGCGACCTGCAGCCAGCCGATCGCCTGCGTGGTCGCCAGCACGATCAGCAGCGCGAACAGCAGGATGCCGATGGAATGGCTGAAGTGGAAGCCGAGCAGCGCCGTCCAGTAGTCGCGGCCGGTCGGCGTCAGCACGTTGCGGGTGGCCCGCATCGCGGCCAGCAGCGACCGGTCGCGTGGCGCGAAGTAGCGCGGCTCGCGCGCGAAATCGTGGATCGCGTAGGCGAGATGGGCCAGTGCCAGGATCGCGAGGATGGCGGCGGCGAGGAACGGCAGATAGGTCATGGCTGGCTCCTTGGACGTCCATACGCTTCCGTATGGAACATGTGGGCGCCTTGGTTGCCATTGTCAATACGCCACCGTATGGTCGCGACATGATGCGCCCGAAACGATCCGCCGCGACCGCCGGCAAACCGCCCGCCGCGCCAACCGGCCCCGACGCCTGGGTCCGCGCCGGCCTTGCCCTGCTCGCAAGCGACGGCATCCAGGCGGTGCGGATAGAGCCGCTGGCGGCACGGCTCGGCGTCACCAAGGGCAGTTTCTACTGGCACTTCGAGGACCGCGCCGCCCTGCACGCCGCCATGCTGGAGGCGTGGGCGACCACGGCCACCCGCGACATCGTCCGCCGCGTCGACGCGCACGTCGCGCCGCCGGCCGGCAAGCTGCGCCACCTGATCGACCTGACGGCGCTCAATGGCCGCCTCGCGCGGCTCGAAACCGCGCTTCGGTCGTGGGCGCGCCACGACGCCGCGGTCGCCGCCGCCGTCGGGACCATCGACGCCGAGCGGATCGCCTATGTCTCGGCGTTGCTCGTCGCTATGGGCATCCCGCCCGACCGCGCGCGGGTCCGCGCCCGGATCGTCTATCTCGTCCTGATCGGCGGCTTCTTCGCAGAAACCATCGCCCCGTCCCAGGCGGCCGAGGCGCTGTGGCGCGAGGTCGAGGCGCTGGTCGGCGGCTGACCGACCGGCCGTGTGTCGCCCCTACCCCGCCGCGAACCGGCGCGCCGCGTCGATGGCGAGGCCCATGCCGACGCTGCCGAAACGGTCGCCGGGCACGATGGTGGCTTTCGGGCACAGCGTGGCGAACAGGCCGCCGACGGCTGGCGCGAGCGTCGTGCCGCCGGTCAGGAACACGGACTGGATGTCGGCGGCGGCGATCCCGGCCTGATCGAGCACGGCCGCCACGGCCAGCCGCAGCCTGGTGATCGGCTCGACGACGAGGGCCGCGAAGCCGCTGCGGGTCAGCGCCTCGGCGACCTGTTCGTCGCCGAGGACCAGCTCGATCCAAGCCGTCCTCGTTGTCGCGAGCGCGATCTTGGCCGCCTCGGCGCGCGCCAGCAGAGCGTGGCCCTGGCGGCGTTCCACCACGTCGAGCAGGCGCGCGACGAGGTCGGGCCGCTCGGCCTCCCGCACCAGCTCGCCGACCAGCGCGCGGATCGCGGGCGTGTACAGCGAATTGACGCGATGCCACGTCGCGAGATCGCCGTAGAGCCACGACGGCACCGGCATGTTCTTGTCGCGCAGCCGCGAGCCGTGGCCGAGCAGCGGCATGATCTCGCCCATCGCCAGCAGCCGGTCGAGATCGGTACCGCCGACCCGAACGCCGTGGGTGGCCAGGATGTCGCCGGAGCGGTCCCGCGCGGCGCTCGCCGGGCGGGTGCGGATGACCGAGAAGTCCGAGGTGCCACCGCCGATGTCGACGATCAGCGCGAGCTGTTCGCCCGCGATGGCGCGCTGCTCGAAATCGAACGCCGCGGCGATCGGCTCGTACTGGAAGGCGATGTCGCGGAAACCGATGTCGCTCAGCACGCTCGCGAGTTGCTCGCGCGCCCGCGCGTCGGCCGCCTCGTCGCCGTCGACGAAATGGGCCGGCTGGCCGACCACCACCTGCGTCAGCTTGACGCCCAACCGCTCCTCCGCTGTCTTTTTGGCGTGGGCAAGAAAGGCGCCGAGGATGTCGGTGAAGCCGACCGATCGCTTGCCGATCCGCGTCCGCTCGGCCATCAGCGCGGTGCCGAGGATGGTCTTGAAGGCGCGCATGAAGCGGCCCTCGGCGCCCGACACGTAGCCCGCCATCGCCTCGCGCCCGAACAGGGTCGTGCCCTCCTCGGCGTCGAAGAACACCGCGCTCGGCAGGGTGACGTCGCCGCCCTCCAGCGCGACCAGGGTCGGCCGCACATCGAGCACGACGCCGAGCGTTGAGTTCGAGGTCCCGAAATCCAGCCCGCACGGATGACCCACGCCCATCTCCCGGCGAGACACGCGCCCCGCGACGATCACGACCCCGCCAGCGGCGGGCCGGCTTCATAGCCGATCCGCCACGGCTGTCGAGCCTTGTCGTGCCGCCGCCGGTGTGTCGAGGCGTTCCGGACACCGCACCCCGCGCCGGGGTAACGTCCGGTTCCGCCGAACCCGATACGACCGGAGGAACCGACGATGCTCGCCGACCCGATCGCACGTCTTCTCGAAGCGAAAGCCGACGCGCTGGTGCGCCGGTCGGCCGCCGATCTGGCGGCGCTGCTCCATCCCGGTTTCGTCTCCGTGAACGCGGGCGGAAAGCGGTTCGACAAGGCGGGCTACATCGACACCTAATGCGGTTCGGGCAAGGTCGTGTTCGTCGCCCAGTCGTTCGGAGAACTCGAGGTGACGTCGTTCGCCGGCTTCGCCGTGGCGACGATGACCGTCCGCGACCGGTTCGAGGCCGGCGGCGAGACCGTCGCCGGCTTTTACCGGTCCATGGCTGTGTTCGCGGAGGTGGACGGGCGATGGCTGTGGGCGGCCGGCCAGACAATGAGGGCAAGCTGAGCCACGCGCGCCCGGTGGCCTCGTCCCCGCGTCGCGGATTTCGCGGGGTCGCGACGCGACCTCTCGACACCGGCTCCGATTCCCCGGTTGTCGACCACGCCGTCCATTCCGGGCATCCTGCGTCAAGACACCGGAGAACCGCCATGCCCGACAGCGCCCCGCAACTCACCCACATGGGCGTCCACGCCCGCGACATCCACGCGCTGGCCGCCTTTTACGGCGAGGTCGTCGGCCTGGTGATTTCCGACCAGGGACGCAGCGCCCGCACCGGCATGGATTTCGTGTTCATGACCGCCGATCCGGACAAGCACCACCAGTTCGTGCTGGTGTCGGGCCGCGGCGCCGACCAGCCCAGCACGGTCAACCAGATATCGTTCCGGGTCGCCTCGCTGGCTGCCGTGCGCGCCGCCCACGACAAGGCCAGGGCCATCGGCGCCACCGACATCCGCGCTATCAACCACGGCAACGCGCTGTCGATCTACGTCGCCGATCCCGAGGACAATTCGATCGAGATCTACTGCGACACCCCGTGGTACGTGCCGCAGCCGTTCGGACTGGCGTTCGACTTCGGGCAATCCGACGCCGCGATCATGGCCGAGACCGAGGCGCTGTGCCGCCGCACGCCGGGCTTCGCCACGCGCGAGGCGTGGATGGCCAGCCTGTCGGCGCGCATCCGGGAGAAGCTGGCGGCGCGGTAGACGTCGCGATCGCGCCGGCACCTTCGCTCGCCGCTGCTTACGTTCGGGGTAATTGTTCCGCGACGCCCGGCGCCTATTATCGCGGCCATGGATCGTCTCTCCACCACCGCCCCTCCGAAGGCAGGATTCGGCGCCCTGCTGAAACACTGGCGCGGGCTGCGGCGGATGAGCCAGCTCGATCTGGCGGGCGAAGCCAACCTGTCGGCCCGCCATCTCTGCTTTCTCGAAACCGGCCGGGCGCGACCCAGCCGCGAGATGGTGCGCCAGCTCGGCGCCGCGCTCGACGTGCCGCTGGCCGATCGCAACGCCATGGCGCTGGCGGCCGGCTACGCGCCGCAGTTCGGCCAGCGCGAGCTCGGCGCCGCCGATCTCGACCACGTCCGCCGCGCGCTCGACTTCATCCTGCGCCAGCAGGAGCCCTATCCCGGCCTCGTGATCGACGGCCGCTGGGACATCCGGATGGGCAACGCGGCCGCGACCCGGATTTTCGGCCTATTCCGCATTGGTTCACCGAAGGCTTTGAAATCCGGGACCTGGTGGAGGCCAAGGCACTGCTCTCCGAACTGGCCGCCTGAAAGCCGCGCGAGGCGCATGCCGGAGCGAACTCGGCTTCCGCCATCCGCCCACGAAAAAGGGGCCGCTTGCGCGGCCCCTCTAACGTCGTCAATCCCGTCCGGATCAGACCGAGTAGTACATCTTGTATTCGACCGGGGCCGGCTGATGCTCCCAGTTGTAGACCTCTTCCCACTTCAGATCCATGTAGGCGTCGATCTGGTCGTCGGTGAAGACGCCGCCCTTCGTGAGGAACGAGCGGTCGGCGTCGAGGCAGTTCAGGGCCTCGCGCAGCGAGCCGGCGACGGTCGGGACCTGCTTGAGTTCCTCCGGCGGCAGCTCATGGAGGTTCTTGTCCATCGCCTCGCCGGGATGGATCTTGTTCTGGATGCCGTCGAGGCCGGCCATCAGCATCGCCGAGAAGGCGAGGAAGGGGTTGGCCGACGGGTCGGGGAAGCGGACCTCGACGCGCTTGCCCTTGGGCGAGGACGCGTAGGGGATGCGGCAGGAAGCCGAGCGGTTGCGGGCCGAGTAGGCCAGCAGCACGGGGAAACAGTCACCCTCGACACCGGGACGATGGCGCGCCTCAGTACACGACGAAATCGCCGGTCGTCAGGCTCGCCACGCCGGTCAAGGTCGCGATCAACAGGCCGCCGCCGGCACCGCCGCCGTCGGCATCCCAATAAAGCTGGCCGGTCGAGCTGTCGAAGTTGAAGCCCTGCGTTTCCGCCCCGAACGCGCCGCCACCGGCACCCTGCACCAGGTCGATCGTGGCCGCGGCGATGTAGGTGCCAAAGGCGCCGACCGCGAGATAGAGATCGTCGGTGCCCGACGCGAAATCGCCGATCGTATCGGGACCCTGGGTCGAGGCGGTGTAGTAGAAACGGTCGGCGCCCGCGCCGCCCAACAGAACGTCGATGCCGTCGCCGGCGATCAACCTGTCGTCGCCATCGCCGCCATACAGCGAATCCGCGCCACCAAGCGCGTAGATTATGTCGTTGCCGCCGCCGCCGGCGAGCACGTTGGCGAGCCCATCGCCGTAGAGCCGGTCGTCGAAACCCGATCCGGTCGCGTTCTCGAACGCATAGACATAGTCCGTCGAGACGACGGTGACGGCGCCGGGACCGGCGGCCATGCTGGCGCCACCGGCTGTTTCCTGAACCGCGCCGGCTGCCAGATTGACGAACACGCCGCCCGCCGCGCCAGCGTAGGACACCGTATCGATGCCGGCGCCGGCATAGGCGATGTCGGCGCCGACGCCGGGCGCGAAGGTCTCGTCCGCCGCGCCGCCGTAGAAGCGGTCGCCGTAAGCCGAGCCGGTAACCGCCTCGATGGAATAGCCGTTGTCGGTCGAGACAGCCGCGGTGGCGCCCGTCACGGTGCCGCTCGTCAGCGCGGTCTCTCTCACCGAGAAGCCCGAGCTAGCGGTCTGATGGTAGACGGCGCCCGCCGCCGCCGAGTAGTCGAGGGAGTCGTTGCCGCCGCCGCCATAGACGATGTCGTTGCCCGCGCCAGGCGCCAGGGCGTCGTCGAACGCGCCGCCATAGAGCCGCTCGTCGGTGGCGCCTGTGGTGATCGTCGCGCCACCGCTGGCTAGCACGTAGACATATTCGACATTGGCACCGATGGTCACCGCCGCTGTCGTGCGCACGTTTACCTGGTCGGTGCCGCCGGCGGCCTGTTCGACGACCACGTCGCCGCCGTCGCGGACCTGGAACAGGTCGTTGCCTGCACCACCGATCATGGTGTCGACGCCGAGGCCACCGTCGAGCACGTCGTTGCCGGCACCACCGTCGAGGATGTTGGCGAGCCCGTCGCCGGTGACGGAGTCATCAAAGCCCGAGCCACGGAAATTCTCGAACAGGCTCAACGCGTCGTTGCCGTCGCCGCCGGTCGCGGTCGACGCGGTGACGGTAACGGCGGAAGCCGCGCCGGCATAGTCTACCCAGTCGGTGCCGGTGCCGCCGTTGAGCGTGTCGTTGCCGAGGCCGCCGAACAGCAGGTCGTTCTCGCTGCCACCCAGCAAGGTGTCGTTGCCGGCACCACCGTAGAGCGCGTCGTTGTCGGCGCCGCCGTACAACGTGTCGTCGCCAGTGCCTCCGGTCAGCGTGTCGTCGCCGTCGCCGCCGTAGATCGTGTCCACGTCGGCCTCGCCGAAGGCGGTATCGTTCCCTCCCGCCAAAGTGATCGTGTCGTTGCCGGCACCGCCGGACCAGGAATCGGCGCCGCCGAAGCCGACGAAGGTGTCGCCCCCGGCGCCGCCGACGAAACGGAAGTCGGCGGCATCGAAGTTGGCCAGCGTCGTGTTCAGAATCAGCGCGGAGACCGGAAAGCCGCCGGTCGCAATGGTCACGAGCACGTTGGCGCCGCTCTGGACGATCCCGCCGCCGGCCGTCGTCAGGTCCGCGAGGCTGGTATAGCCGAACGCACGCAAGTCGATCACGTCCTGGCCGTCGACGAAGTTTGCGATCGTATCGGCGCCGACGCCGACGCTCCCGGTTTGGAACACGAAGACGTCGAATCCGCTGCCGCCGTCCAGGGTGTCGTTGCCCGCGCCACCACCGACGACGTCGTCGCCGCCGTTGCCGGCTATCTGATCGTTGCCGCCGCCGCCGTAGAGGGTGTCGCCACCGTCCAACTAGTGAGGCTGTCGCCGGCGGAGCCGCCGATCAGCACGTTGCCCGAGCCCGTGTCGGCTGCCAACGCGGCGCTGCTCAGCGTCCAGCCGTGGACGTTGGTCGATGCCGACACGTCGATCGTGTCGGCCCCGGTCGAGCCGCGAACGAGTCCGAAGACGTTGGCGGTGAAGTTGGCGCCCACCGCGCCCGCCGTCGTCAGCGTCAGGTCGAGGCCCGGGCCGTTCTGCGAGCCGGTGTAGTCGACGGTCGCGAAGGCGTTGAGCTGGGCGTTGGTCAGCTCGATCCAGACGCCCAACGCCAGCGTCTCGACGTCAACGATGAACGTGGCGCTCATGTTGCCCGAACCGGCGTTCAGCGTGTCGCTACCGGCGCCGCCGTCGATGGTCCCGGCGCTGCCATAGGCGTGGAAGGTGTCGTTGCCGGCGCAGCCGAACAGCGAGTTGTTGCCGGGGCCGTCTACCAGCACGTCGTTGCCGTCGCCGCCGTACCCGAGGTCGTTGCCGATGCCGCCGTCCAGCAAGTCGTTGCCGGCACCGCCGTAGAGCGTGTCGTCGCCGGCTTTGCCCGACATCGCGTCGTTGCCGGCATTGCCGGAGAACACGTTGGCGACGCTGTCGCCCGTGATATTGTCGGCGCGCGTCGAGCCGATCACGTTCTCGATGCCGATCAGGACGTCGGTGCCTTCGCCGGTGGCGCTGGTGGAGCCGAGGTTGACGGTGACGCCGGCCGCGGAGGCGGAATAGTCGGCCGTGTCGTTGCCGGTGCCGCCATCGAGCGTGTCGTTGCCGGCGCCGCCCTCCAGCGTGTCGTTGCCGTTGCCGCCGCTTAGCGTGTCGTTGTCGGCGCCGCCGAACAGCGTGTCGTCGCCGCCGGTGCCGCCGAGGCCGTCGTTGCCGCCGCCGCCGTAGAGGGTGTCGCCACCCTCCCGGCTGGTGACGTCGTCGCCGGCGGAGCCGCCGATCAGCACGTTGCCCGAGCCCGTGTCGGCTGCCGACGCGGCGCTGCTCAGCGTCCAGCCGTGGACGTTGGTCGATGCCGACACGTCGATCGTGTCGGTCCCGGTCGAGCCGCGAACGGATCCGAAGACGTTGGCGGTGAAGTTGGCGCCCACCGCGCCCGCCGTCGTCAGCGTCAGCACGAGGCCGGAGCCGTTCTGCGAGCCGGTGTAGTCGACGGTGGCGAAGGCGTTGAGCTGGGCGTTGGTCAGGTCGATCCCGCTGCCCACCGCCAGCGTCTCGACGTCAACGATGACCATGGCGCTCATGTCGCTCGCGCCGTTCAGCGTGTCGCTACCGGCGCCGCCGTCGATGGTCCCGGTGTTGCTGTAGGCGTGGAAGGTGTCGTTGCCGGCGCCGCCGAACAGCGAGTCGTTGCCGGGGCCGCCTTCCAGCGCGTCGTCGCCGTCGCCGCCGTACACGAGGTCGTTGCCGGCGCGGCCGTTCAGCGCGTCGTTGCCGTCGCCGCCGTAGAGTATGTCGTTGCCGTCGCCGCCGTCGAGCTCGTCGTTGCCGAAACCGCCGTAGAGCGTGTCGTTGTCGTTGCCGCCGTAGAGCACGTCGTTGCCGCCATCGCCTCGGAGCCAGTCGTCGCCGGCGCCGCTGACCTCTCCACCAAAGATCGTATCGGCGTCACCAGTAGCCAAAATGATATCGTCGAGAAGATCGCTACCGACAATGAGCATCCGACGCGCTCCGCGCAGGCCGGCGACGCTCGAATGCGATCGCTGAATCCGGACGCTACGCGCTTAGAGTCCGTCCGAAGAGTTCACGAAGGATTACAGAGCTTTCTGAGCATGAGGCGAATGGAGGTGAATTTGAGGAACGCCAGAGCCCGGCGGTTGAGGCATTCCCAATCCTTGGCCAGTCGGCGGCATCGGTTCAACCAGCCGATCGTGCGTTCCA